>CAURRL010000200.1:0-3222 GCA_963526895.1 uncultured Campylobacter sp.
TCTCGATACTGCTGGATAAAATCTCGCAAAGCGTAGGCAGCGAGCTAGATATCAGGATAAAGGAGCAAAACGAGCTCATAAACTACCTAAAAGACCGCCGCAGCGACATCGCCATTATCCTTGAGCAGTCGCTTGATAGCAGCTTGCTCGTTAAAAAACTATTCGACTACGAACTGATTTTGGTCTCTAATAAAAAAATCGCCGAAAGCGTGAAGCCCGAGGAGCTTACTAAATTTAAATTTATCAAAGATAGGACGCGAACTTATCTGGATGATATCTTGCATAAGCACGGCGTGGACGCGCATGCGCTTGACGTGGCGTATTCGCTAGACGGCTCGATAATGGTCTGCCGCGCATTGGCGTCAAACCATGCCGATACGTACGTGGCGTTTTTACCGAGATTTTTGATCGAAAACGAGCTAAAAAACGGCAGGTTGTTTGAGATAAACATCTCTAAATTTAAGCTCACTCGCTCGGTTTATGCCGCCACGTTAAAAGAAAACGAGGAAGCGTTGCATAAATTTCTAAAGATCAAGACGAGTTTTAATTTTTAATTCGCTTTAGCTCGGGCGCCAAATTTGACCAAAATCGGTCTTTTCGCCGCGTAAATTTAAAATACTCTCGCGTAAATTTAGCGCAAAAATATCCTTGTCGAACCTGGAGATGATCTTGGTTTAGCGATTTTTATAGATTCAAATTTGTCTTTTGGATTTGTTGCAAATTTAAGGAAGTATCGCGCTTAAGTTAAGTGTGCCAAATATGAGTCCGCTTCTGTTAAAATGCAAACGCAAAACGCAGTAAGCTCTATAAAGCTGCCTATTTGAGCAAAACGGCGGATAAAATTTTGCTCACTTTTTAAACAGATCTTTATTGTTTGGGTTTGACATCAGCGCCGACATCGACTTTTCGAGCTGATTTTTTTGGGATTTGTAAATGGAAAAATTTACCAAAATCGGGCTATTTTCAACTAAAATTTGCACGATAGCTCCAAGCGGAAAGCTAACGACGCTGGCGAAATTTTCTTTGCCAAATCCCGCCTCAAAGCTTAGCTCCTCCGGAGTGAGTTTGGCGCTGCTAAAAGTATAGCCCGCAAGCGTAAAAACGATAACGGGAGCTGTAAAAGTGCTGCTAATATACCCCGGCAGTTCGGGGTCAAATTTGACTAGATTAAGGTTAGCCATCGCCGAAAACGCGCGGTCGTTTTTTATCAGATACTCCACGCACTCAAAAACGTGCTCCTTCATCATCGCCGAAAATCTCTCGTCGTCTAAAATTTCATCAAGCATTTTGCCTCCTTTTTGTGCCTTTTTAATTTTGTCGCCCGTAGTAGCCGCCAAATTTGACCTAAAATAAAACGTAAATTTTGCGTCAAATTTATAGTTGTTTCAGTTTTAAATTTAGCCAAATTTACGTTTTAAAGCGCGTCAAATTTGCGCCTGCTACGCTTCTTTGCAAAACTCTTCAACTAGCTTTCTAACCTCGTTTATGCCGATTTGCCAAAACGCAGCGTCCTCGATATCAAAGCCAAACATCCCGACCAGCTCTTTTGGCGAGTGCGAGCCGCCCGAGCTTAAAAACTCGGTGTAAATTTGGACGAAATTTTCGCATTTGCCGCTTTTATAAAGCCCAAAAATCGCCAGCACCAAAAGCTGTGCGTACGAGTAGGCGTAGCAGTAAAACGGCGTGTGGATAAAGTGCGGGATGTAACTCCACCAAATTTTATAATAGTTGTTTAGTGCGACGCTTCGCCCGAACATTTTGGCGCTTTCTTCGAGCCAAATTTTATTTAGCTCCTCGGCGCTGATCTCGCCATCATGTGCGTGAACTCGGCGCTCAAAGGTCGTGAAGTTTATCTGGCGGTAAAGCGTAGCGAAGATATCCTCGATCTTTCCTGCGAGTAGGGCGGTTTTTTCTTTGCCTTTTAGTGTGCTTTTGACGTGATCAAAAACCAGCATCTCGCAAAAGACCGATGCCGTCTCGGCCGTAGTTAGCGGCGTGTCGGCGTTTAGAAATCCGACGCTTTCATAGGCTAGATTTTGATGCGCGGCGTGACCTAGCTCGTGCGCTAGCGTGAAAAGATCCCGCCTCTCGTCGGTGTGGTTTAAAAGCACGTATGGATGGGCTTTTGCGACGCCTGATTGTGAAAAGGCGCCGCCTCGTTTATTTTCGGCCGGATAAACGTCGATCCAGCCCTCTTTAAATGCGCGAGCGGCTATCTCGCCGAATTTCGGGCTAAATTTAGAAAAAGTCTCAAGCACGATTTTTTTGCATTCGTCAAATTTATAAACGCTCTTGCTTTCGTCCAGCGGCGCGTATCTATCGTAGTCGTAGAGCTTTTTAAAGCCTAAAATTTTGCGCTTTTTCTCGTAAAATTTAATCGGCAGATCAAAGCTCGTCTCGGCGGCCTTTATCAGCGCGTCCACGCTGGCTTTGGTCGTTTGGTTTGAAAAATGCCGCGGACTTTCGGGTAGATCAAATTTTCGCAGCTCGCAGCTAGTTTTTAGGCTGGTTTTTATCATATTATAGATGTAGCTAAGCAGATGCTGCTGCGGCGCTAGGCCGTCTGATAGGCTCTTTGCGGCCGCTTTTCGCTCGGCTCGGTCTGGGCTGTGAAGCTTGGATAAAATTTCCTCTTCGCCCAGCATTTTGCCTTTAAATTTAAACTTAAGCGCGCTTAGTGTCTCGTCAAAAAGCCGCGAGAAGCCCTCCGCGCTGGTGTTTGCCGTGCGCAGTAAAATTTGCTCCTCTTTTAGGCTTAGCTGATGAGCTTTTTCTTTTGCGATACTATCTAGATAGTAGCCAAGTCTTTGGCTTTTTGCGATGATTTTGTTTTGCCTGGCTTCGTCAAATTCGTTAAATTTAAGCTCGAAAAAGAGTAGATGGTTTTGCGCTTTTGAGCTTAGCTCGTCAAATTTGGCGTAAAACGCGCCTTTTGAGGTGTCTTTTGAAAAAACTAGGCTCACGTAAATTTGTACGCGAGCAATGTTTTCTAGCAAATTTTCATATTCGTTAAGCGCGGAGAGAAACTCCTCGTCGCTTAAATTTAAGAACTTATCCGAGTATCTCGCCTCAAATTTTTCGCACTCGCTTTGCAAAGAAAGAGCCGAAGTCTCCAGCTCTTTTTCGTTTTTAAAAAGCGGGGTCAAGTCCCAAACGTTCATTTTGCCGCCTTAAATTTACTCTACGGTTTCTGAAGCTACGGCGGTGAAAAGTACGTCAGAC
>CAURRL010000201.1:0-3189 GCA_963526895.1 uncultured Campylobacter sp.
CCGCTACCCTGCGCGCTTTGATTGTTTATTTAGCTTCTTTTGGATAAAATTGCCCAAATTTAATCTTAAGGCGAATCATGAAACAAGCAAAAGTCTGGAAATTCGGCGACAATATCGACACCGACATCATCATAGCCGCGCGCTATCTCAATACCTCGGACGAAAAAATCTTGGCCACTCATATCATGGAGGACGCCGATCCTGAATTTAGCAAAAAAATCTCCGCGGGCGACGTCATCGTAGCTGGCGAAAATTTCGGCTGCGGCAGCTCGCGCGAGCACGCTCCTTTGGCGCTTAAGGCCGCAGGCATCGGCGCGGTGATAGCCAAGAGCTTTGCTAGGATTTTTTATAGAAACAGCTTTAACACTGGGCTTTTGATACTAGAAATCAAAGAAACCGACGAGATAAACGCGGGCGACGAGCTAAAAATCGACGTGGATAACGGCGCGGTCGTAAATTTGACGAGCGGCAAAGAGTATAAATTTAACCCGATACCGCCGTTTATGCAAGAGCTTTTAAAAAGCGGCGGCCTCATAGAATACGCCAAAACTAGGATATAAAATGGCTAAAATTTATAATATCGCAGTGATAAAGGGCGACGGCATCGGTCCTGAGATAGTGGATGAGGCGATAAAGGCGCTAGATGCGGCTAGTGCGGAGTTTGGTTTCGAGCTTAGCTATAACTATTACCTGATGGGTGGCGCCGCGATCGACGTGTTTGGCGAGCCTTTGCCTAGCGAGACGCTAAACGGCGCTCTAAACTCGGACGCTGTGCTTTTTGGCGCTATAGGCGGGCCTAAATGGGACGGCTTGCCGCGTCATCTGCGCCCTGAAAGCGGGCTTTTAAAGCTACGAAAAGGGCTTGGCGCGTACGCGAATTTGCGCCCTGCGATGATATTTGACGAGCTGGTTGATGCTAGCACGCTAAAGCCCTCTGTCCTTCAGGGCGTCGATTTTATCGTGGTTCGCGAGCTAACCGGCGGGATATACTTCGGTCAGCCGCGCGAGAAAAAAGAAAACAGCGCATATAACACTATGACCTACACGAGCGAGGAGATCGAGCGCATCGCAAAGGTCGGGTTTGAAACCGCGATGAAGCGCAAAAAACGCGTCTGCATGGTCGATAAGGCAAATGTGCTTGAGACCAGTCAGCTGTGGCGTGAGGTCACGAGCGAGGTCGCAAAGAGCTATCCGGAGGTAAATTTGGAGTTTATGTACGTCGATAACGCGGCGATGCAGCTGGTGCGCGCGCCTAGTAAATTTGACGTGATTTTGACTGAAAATCTCTTCGGTGATATCCTAAGCGACGAGGCTAGCATGGTGTGCGGCTCGATAGGGCTCCTGCCAAGTGCTAGCATCGGGGGCAAGGTAGGCATCTACGAGCCTATCCACGGCAGCGCGCCAGATATCGCGGGGCAGGGCATCGCAAACCCGGTCGCTACGATACTGAGCGCTGCGATGATGCTTAGGTATTCATTTGGCGAAAACGAGGCCGCAAAAGCGATCGAAAACGCGGTAAAAGCCGCACTCGCACAAGGATACAGGACGAAGGATATAGCGCAATTTGACGCTAAAGAAATTTGCACTACGAGCGAAATGGGCAGTATCGTAGCCTCGCTCGTAAAAAAAGCGTAAAGATGAAAGATACGATTACCGAAGCCCTAATCTACGAGGCTCAAGGGCTAAAAGACGACGCGCTCATAGTTTATAAAAACATCCTAAAGCGCGAGCCGACAAACGCCGCCGCGATCGCCGCGATAAGGCGTCTAAGCGGCCTTAGCAGGAAAAAAACGGGCGTGAACGAGCAGATGCGTGATTTTTTCGTCAAGATGAAAACGGACGAAGAAATAACGGAATTTAAAAGGTGGCTGATAAAACTATGAAACTAGAAGAAATAGCAAAAATGGCGATAGACGAGGTGGCGATGGAGCTAGAGCGAATGGGCGCCGCGCAGGAAAACTTGGGCGCTAGCGAGGCTGAAAGCACGGCAAATTTGGCGAGCATTCCGACCTCAAGCGGCGATGTAAATTTGACTAACGCCGCGGGCCTTGCAAATTTAGTCAGCGAGATAAGCGTGGACGAGGCTAGCGAGTTTGAAGCCGTTTTGGAAAGCGCAGCAAACTCGCAAAACATCGTGCCCGAATTTGACGGCGTAGAGGAGATCGCCACGACTGCTGCGCCGCAAAAGGCCTTTGAAGTCGAGGTTGCAAATTTTACGGGCGAGGAGATATTTCTAAAAAACTTAAAAGAGCGCATTTTGGTGCTTTTTGAGGGGCTAAACGCGACCGGCGAGGAAAACCTAAAAGACAGGCTCTCGCTCACACTTAAATTTTTAGAATTCGTACTGGCAAATGTCGAAAATCGGCTCGAAAATTTGCAAAAATAAAAATCTAAAATGGCTGCGAGATTTTCTAGCACCTCACACCAAGCGCGCGTATATCGTCGGCGGCTGCGTTCGCGACGCGATGCTCGGTAAAAAAATCTCCGACTTTGACGTTGAAATTTACGGTATCGGCCCTGCCAAATTTGACGCGCTGATGGCGCAAATCGGCGCTTGCGGCGTGGGCAAAAACTACTTCGTTTATAAATTTAAAAACTTCGACCTTTCTTTACCGCGAACCGAAAACAAAACCGGCGATGGGCATAAAGCATTTGAGGTCGCTTATACGGACGACGAGCGCGCGGCGTCTTTGCGCCGAGACTTTACCATAAATGCGATGATGATAAATATCTTTGACGGCTCGTTTTTGGACTTTTACGGCGGCGAGAGCGACCTAAAGCGCGGCATCTTGCGACATATCGACGATGAAAAATTCGCCGAAGATAGCCTGCGGGTGCTACGGGCAGTGCAGTTTAGCGCGCGGCTAAATTTTCGTATCGCGCGCGCGAGTTTGGGGCTAATGAAGCGCCTAAGTATCAGAGATCTTAGCCGCGAGCGCATAAACGGCGAGCTGATGAAGCTTTTTGGCGCCAAATTTCAAGAGATCGGCTTTTGGTATACTTATAAATTAGGTCTTCTTGGTAAAATTTTTGGGTTAAATTTGAGCCGAGCCGAGGCGGAAAAATTTGCCGCAAAACTAAAAAGCGCGGTCAAATTTCTGCCCAAACAAAACGGCAAAAAAGACGAGCGCGAGTTTTTATATCTTTTAAACGGCTATTTCTGCGTTAGAAATTTTTACGACTTAGGAC
>CAURRL010000202.1:0-3144 GCA_963526895.1 uncultured Campylobacter sp.
TGCGGCGGTTTAGCGGGGCGGAGTTTTTGTATTTTGCCGACGAGGATCACGTCCCCTACGGCACGAAAAGTAGAGCCCAGATCGTGCGGCTGAGCCTCGATGCGGTCGGGTTTTTGGTCTCGCGCGGCGCGGACGCGGTCGTCGTAGCTTGCAACACCGCCACGAGCGCGGCTATCTCGGAGCTTCGCGGCGCATTTAGCGTGCCCGTCATCGGCATGGAGCCCGCCGTCAAGCTCGCCGCGGACAGCTTCGGCGCCCGCCCGACGCTGCTCATCGCCACGCCGCTAACGATCGCTGGCGAAAAGCTCGCGCGCCTCGTGGGACGGCTGGAGTGCGAGACATGGAGCCTGCCGCTGCCCCGCCTTGTGGAGTTTGCGCAGGATTTGGAGTTTGAAACACCCGCGGTTAGAGCGTATCTACGCGAGGAGCTCGGTAAATTTGAGCTCGCGCGCCTTGGCTCGCTGGTGCTTGGCTGCACGCATTTTAACTATTTCAAGGATATTTTGCGCGAAATTTTGCCGCCGCAAGTGCGCATCATCGACGGCATAGACGGCACGCTAAACCGCCTATCTAGCGAGCTGGACGGTGGGCTAAAGCTTGCGCGCGGCGAGGATTTTTCGGTACTGGCGGGTAAATTTGACGCAGATGGCGGCGTAAAATTTGATACAAATTCATCGGCGCAAGTCGGTAAATTTGATGCGGAAGGGAACGACGAAAGCGGCGGCAAAATTTATTACCCAAACGGCAACAGCGTGGAGTATTTTTACTCGGGCAGGGCGCTAGATGCGGCGCAGTTGTATAAAATAGAAGTGTTTTTAAAAAGGCTTGATGCGATGCGGGAGATTGATTAACGTCGCACTCGCCACATGTTGTTTTGCGTAAGCAAAAAGCGTGATAATTTGATACGTAAATTTGATGCAAAACAGCAAAATACAGCTCAATCAAAATCCATACAAAATCATGCGAGGTTAAATTTACCGCTTTTAAATCAAATCAAAAAGCCGCCGTTTGAGCGGCAAATTTAAAATCTAGTCGTTCAAATTTAGCGTGCGGCGGATTTACAGCTCATCTATCCGCCTTACAAATCTACTCAACACCGGCGCGACCACCTAAAGCGAGTAACCCAAAGCGCTTTAAAGAGCCGGCATGCAAGCTAAATTTTACTTTTTAGCTTGCAGATATACGGGCTCGAGCTTGGCCGCGACCTCTCGCAGATCGGTGATGCGGCTTTGGCTAGACGGGTGGGTGCTTAATATCTCAGGCACGCTGCCGCCGCTTTTTTGCGACATTTTGACCCAGACGTTTACCGCCTCTTTAGGATCGTAGCCCGCGCGCGCCATCAGCTCCGTACCGATGTGGTCGGCCTCGCGCTCGTGGGAGCGAGAAAACGGCAACGAGATGGTGTACTGTGCGGCCATATTCATGGCGCCGGTAGCTAGATCGCCCAGTCCCGCAGCCTGCGAAACGGCGAAAATGCCGACGTTTTTGAGCATATCCGTGCTGGCCTGCTCGCGGCTATGTTCACGCAGCGCATGCGCGATCTCGTGTCCCATGACGGCGGCTAGCTCGCCGTTTGTGAGCGATAGGTTTTTGATGATGCCGCTATACACGACGATACGGCCGCCGGGCATACACCACGCGTTTATAGTATTTTCGTCGATCACGTTTACTTCCCATTTCCACTTGAGTGCATCCTCTCTAAACGCTCCGACCTGCGCGATCAGGCGCTTGGCGACGTCTTGCACTCTTTTGGTCATAACGGGATCGATGTTTAGCGCGCCCTTTTTGCGTGCGCCGCTGAGTGTCTGCACGTAGGCTTTAGCCGCGGCCTCGTTCATCTCCTGTTCGCCGACTAAAAACATCTGGCGTCTGTTTTCGCCTAGCGCGCCGCCGCTAGTTGAGCTAGTGAAGCAGCCAGTCAGCATCGTCGCGGTAAATACGGCGAGCAAAATAATTTTTCTTATCGTCATTTTTCATCCTTTGCGAGATTTTGGCGATTATACCGCTAAAACAGCTATAAATTCGTAAATAGGCGTTTAAATTTGGCTTAACGGCGGCAAATTTGTAAAGAAACGGCGGGTGAATTTGGGTTTTGGAAATTTGACGGCGTAAATTTGGCTTAGTTTTAGCGGCTTTAACGGATCTGCGTTAAATTTGTGCGGGTCAAATTTGGCAAAATTGCGCGCCTGAGTCCGCTTTAAACAGCTCGGACGCGACTATGCAAGCTCGAATTTAACCGCTGCGTGCAGGCCGTCAAATTTGCGTCCAAAACGCTAAATTTGGGCCGCCGCCGGCGCGAGCGATAGCCAAATAAACCCGAGTCGCCGCGCAAGCAAAAGCTAAATTTAAAAGAGCCTGATTTACGCCGGCTCGCTTTGCAAATTTTCATCGAGCTTAACGCGCTTATACTCGATATTTTTCTCAAATTCTTTAAGTCTTTTGTGGATAGAGCGCAGCTCCGTGATGACCGTCCAGTTGTTCATAAATACCGCAAGCGACCCGCGCACTTGGCTAAAGGCATTTACGACTTGCATCATCACGCCCAGGGTTATAGTGCCCGCGAGAACGCTAGGACCCATCGCGATGAGTGGGACGATGACCATGCTTTGACCGAACATATATCTCCAGATATCAAAGTATCCGTAGTGCAAAAATAACCTGTAATAATTTCGTTTTAGATCGTGAAATAACCCTTCGAGTTTCTCGGGCGCGCCGTAGTTTGCCTTGTCGTCCTCGGCGTAAACGAGCTCTTTTCTAAATGCAGCTTCGACCTTTTGGTTATTGTACTCAAGGCCCGGTAGCTTGATACCTACAAACCACGAGATCGCAAGTCCCCCGATACTAACCGTTAGCGCGATCCACACGAGCGAGCCCTCGCTTTTGCCGAGCACCGGTATATCGACCTGACCGCTGAGCGCCCAAAGTATCGGTATAAAGGCGATGAGAGTCATCACGGCGTCGGCTACTTGCGAGCCTAAATTTTCCACGACTTTAGCAAAGCGGTAGATGTCCTCTTGGATACGTTGCGAGCTGCCTTCGATGTCGATTTTGACGTTTCGCCAGTATTTTATGTAGTCAAACGTCATCGCCTCGCGCCACTTAAACGTCCAAAGGCGCGTGAAATAGTTCGTCATCGTCGCAAGT
>CAURRL010000203.1:0-3138 GCA_963526895.1 uncultured Campylobacter sp.
ATCTAAATTTGACCGTGGAGCAGTGCGAAGCCTACGAAAAGGCGATCGCAAATAAAAACGCTAAAATTTTGCTCCTCGATCATCACCAAAGCGGAGCCGAGTGCGCGAGCAAATTTGGCTGGTATTTTTTAGATAGCTCAAGGTGCGCGACCAAGATCACGCATGATTTTTTCTCTAAAATTTACGGCATAGATGCGAGCCTAAATCACTTTAGCGACGTCGTAAATGCGGTCGATATCTGGCTAAAAGAGGACGTAAATTTTGAGATGGGCAAGGTCGGACTCGGACTCGTCGCAAACGCAAAAGAGATAAATAAAACGATGTTTGAGGCTGAAAATTCGCGCTATCTTTTTTATCTTATCGAGCGAGCGCGGGAGTTTTTTGACGCGGGAGACGACTACGTCGGGCTTGACGAGGCGATTTTCGGATTTAAAAAGGATTTTTTTAAAGAGGATAAAAACGATACGTTAAGCAACCTTATTTCGGCTTTCGTCGTTAAAAAACTAAGCGAAGAAAAAGAGAAATTTAGCATAAAGTATAACGATTTTAAGGGTATTTTGACCTATAATATCGGCAATACTTCGGTTATAGGCAATGATTTTTTAGTCGCGAACCCCGATGTTGATTTTTTCATCGACGTTACGAGCAAAAAGACGCTGAGTTTTCGCGCTAATGGCAAGGTAGACGTCAGCCAGATGGCTAAAAATTTAGTCGGCGGCGGCGGACACGTGAACGCTAGCGGCGGGCTTTTTGCTGGCTTTAAGGATAGCTTTAGCTATGAGAACGTAAAAGCGCAGATAACCGACCTGATAACTAAAAAAACGATTTTACAAGGATAGAAAATGAAAGAAATAGAACCTACCGTGGACGAGCTAAGCTATGAGCTTTCGATGATGCTGGAGGCGATGCTTTATTATGCCGGCGTGAAAAAAGATAGGCTACAAGACGCCGCAGAGACCTACATAGAGTGTATCGACGACGCGCTAGAGAATAGTGATGCCGAGGGTGTGGACGAGGTGCTCGAAGTCGTCGAATACATGAAGAAAAAGCACGCTAAATTTTTCAAATGAAAACTCTAACGCAAATTTTATTTTTTTCGGCTCTGGCGGCGATGCTGGGCGGTTGCGTGTTTTTAAACGATCGCGGCGTGACGACGAAGTACTACAACGAGTGTAAGGAGTACTACGACGCGACGGGCGTCTATCACAAAGAGTGCCCTAAAAATATCATCGACTGGACGGAGTGATGAGCTTAGAAGCGGCTAGAGCGGCGAAGGCTAGGGAGCTAGCGGGCAAAACCTACGTGCCTTTGATGCGCGAGATAGAGGAGCTGGCGGTTAAATTTAAAGGGTGCGAATTTGAGCTTAAATTTGACGATATAGTCGAGATAAGAGCAAATTTAACTTCCAAAGAGCGCGAAGAGACTCTACAAACGGCGCTAAATTTACGCTCGTGGCGCAAGGGGCCCTTTAAGATAGACGATATCTTTATCGACAGCGAGTGGAGGAGTTTTGTCAAATTTAACCTACTCGCGTCGCACATGGATCTAGTGGGCAAGGTTGTGGGCGATATCGGCTGCAACAATGGCTACTATCTATTTCGCATGCTGCCAAAGCGTCCAAAAAAGCTGATCGGCTTTGATCCTGGTGTGATGAGTTTTTTGCAGTTTAAATTTATCGATGCGTTTGCGCGCTCGGGCATAGAGTACGAGCTGCTAGGCGTCGAGCATCTGCCGCACTACGGCGTCAAATTTGACGTGCTCTTTTGCCTGGGCGTACTCTATCACAGAAGCGATCCCGTGCGTACGCTAAAAGAGCTAAAAGGCGCGTTAAATGCGGGCGGCGAGCTCTTTTTGGACACGATGTATCTTGATATGGATGGTGATTTTGCCCTGAGCCCCAAAAACACATACTCAAAGATACCAAATATCTACTTCGTGCCGACTATTAGCGCGCTTTTAAACTGGTGCGAGAGGGCAAATTTTAAAGACGCGCAAATTTTAGCCACAAAGCCGACGGACGCGCACGAGCAGCGAAAAACCGAGTGGATCTTGGGGCAGAGTTTGGGTGATTTTCTAGATCCCGCAGATCAGACGCGTACAGTCGAGGGCTATCCTGCGCCAAAACGGGTCTATCTAAAACTAAGCGTATAAAAAGGTGAAAAATGGACGAAAATATCTACGACGACAACAGTAGCGACGGGGTTGTTCTGCCCGAGGATGAAAATCCGTTTCGCAACGAACTAAAAACCTCGCCGAATATAAAAATCGGCCTTAGCGGCGCCGTGACGCAGCTCGAGTCAAACCGCGCCAAAACGCGCTTTTTCGCCACTAGCGACATGGTTGCCGATAGCGAGGGGCTTATACACAGCGGATTTGTTTTCTCAGCAGCTAGCTACGCGGCGATGGCGGCGGTAAATGAGACTTTTAGCGTGGTTATCGGGGCTAAGATACATTTTTTCGCTCCGACCAAGCTAAACGAAGCGATCGAGTTTGACGCGCGCTCGCACTTTAACGAGAGCAAAAAACGCGAGGTGCGAGTAACTGGCACGACGAACGATATAAAGGTGTTTGAGGGGACTTTTCAGGTCGTGATTTTAGAGGATCATATCTTTAAAATTTACAAAACGAACCTGCAAAAACAAGCCGCGCAAAGACGAAACGAGGAAAAACGCAAAGAAGAGGCGAAACAAAACGCGTAAGCTCGGTCAAATTTGATTGAAATTTGAGCGGCGCGGTAAATTTGTGCCGCCTTTTATTCTAAATTTGATTTTATGCCGTTTTTTGGCGGCATTTTGGCAAAACCTGCATAAATTTAACGGTAAATTTGTGGCCGTCAAATTTACCGTTTTGTTTGGCTTTACCGCTTTAAATTTAGCGCGCTTTTTTTTAAAAATCTTAAAAGCCCAAATTTGACCCGTTAAAATCTCATCTCCCTACCGATCATATTTATCCAAAAGTCTAAATTTGCTCGCTCGGCTTTTAGCGTCGTTTTGTCGCCGTGACCTGGATACAGCATAAAATCGCCTTGCAAATTTTTACATTTTAGCAGGCTTTGGCGCATATCCTCGGCGTTTGAAAACGGAAAATCATAGCGCCCGATCGAGCCTCTAAACAAAAAATCCCCGCTAAAGATAACGT
>CAURRL010000204.1:0-3120 GCA_963526895.1 uncultured Campylobacter sp.
TGCACGGGCTGCGGCATGTGCGAGCAGGTTTGCGTGACGCCAAAAGCCTCTATCTTCGTGCTTCCGCGTGAGATAGGGCTTGGTTCTAGCAACGAACAGTACGTAAAAGGCTGGGTCGAGGGCGCGGATAAAAAGCTAAAAGATGCTGAACCAAAAGAGTTTAAAACCGACGAGAAAAAGCTAAACGACTATCTAAATAGCGGAGATTTGCTATGAAGTATTTGATTTTAAGAAGGATAAGTCAAATTTTGATCCTAGGGCTGTTTTTTGCGAGCAACTACTACGGAGTTAAAATTTTACAAGGCAATCTCAGCTCGTCTTTGCTTTTTGGAGTCGTTCCTCTTAGCGATCCGTTTGCCGTTTTGCAGCTATATCTAGCTAGTTTTAGTATCGCTTCGGGTGCGCTTGTCGGGGCTGTTATCGTGTTTGCTTTTTACGCGATTGTCGCTCCGCGCGCCTTTTGCGCCTGGGTTTGCCCGTTAAATATCATCACCGAAGCCGCTCGCTGGGTCAGAGTAAAGCTTGGCTACGACAAAGATAAAAAATTCGTAAATTTTACGCGAAGCGCGAGATATTACGTTTTGGGATTTACGCTTTTTATCTCGTTAGTCACTTCGGCCCCGGCGTTTGAGGGCGTTAGCTTTATCGGCATTATTCAGCGCGGCGTCATCTACGGCGGTACGCTGTGGTTGTTCGTGGCGTTTGGGGTGTTTGCGATAGACGCGTTTATCGGCGATAGATTAGTCTGCTCAAAGCTTTGTCCGCTGGGCGCTTTTTATGCCATAGCAGGCAAATTTGCCCTTATCAGAGTAAAACACGACGCGGCTAGCTGTACTAACTGTATGAAATGCAAACTAATCTGCCCGGAAAACCAAGTGCTTGGCATCATCGGCAAGCAAAGCGGGTTTATAACCTCGAGCGAGTGCATCAGCTGCGGACGCTGTATAGACGTCTGCGACGATGACGCGCTCAAATTTAATATAAGAAATTTAAGGAGAAATTAATGAAAGCTAATAAGCTTATTTTTGGAGTCGTTTGCACCGCTGCTCTACTCATCGTCTGCAATAACCCTAGCGTCGGCGACGTATCAGGCTTAAGAACGGCCGAAGTTACCGATGAGAACGTGACTTTAGCGGATATTAACTGGACTAGCCCGATGCCGGGCGAAGCGCAAAAGTACGAGCGCTCTTTCGAGAACGCGCCTCCGCTAATCCCGCACGATATCGCGGATCTGCTTCCTATCACGAAAGATAACAACATGTGCGTTACCTGCCATATGCCTGAAGTCGCGAAAGACGTAGGCGCTACGCCGATCCCTAAATCTCACCTTTATAGCATGAGATTTAACAAAGATAAAGGCGGAGAGCTAAGCCAAGACCGCTACGACTGCACGACTTGCCACGTTCCGCAAGCTAAAGTAAAACCGCGCGTGAAAAACAACTTTAAGCCTGACTTTAGCCGTCAGCAAGACGCGCAACACCGCTCAAACCTTCTAGATATACTAAACGAAGGCGTTAGGTGAGCGTATCCAGACGCGAGCTATTTACTAAATTTTTGGGCGGCAAAACCGCTCAAAAATTTATCGCTCCGCCTTATTTTTGCGGCGAATTTAACTGCGCTGATTGTGAAGCGCCTTGCGTTAGCGCTTGCGATAGAGAGCTTTTAAGCTTTGAAAACGAAAGAATAAATTTTAAATTTAAGTCCTTGGGATGCAACTTTTGTAAAGAGTGCGCGCTCGCTTGCAAAGAGGCGGGACGAGAGGTTTTAAATTTAAAATTCGCAGCTAAAATCGAAGCTAAAATTTTTATCGACGTGCATAGCTGTCTTGCGTGGAACGGCACGATTTGCTGTAGCTGTCAGGACGTTTGCAAATTTAGAGCGATCGATTTTTTAGGCGTTTTTCGCCCGAGCGTAAATCAAAGATGCACGGGCTGCGCGCAGTGTATGGAAGTTTGCTTCGCAAATAGTATCAAAATGGAGGCGTTATGAGAAAATTTATTTTATTTTTTACGGCGATTTTTTGCTTAAATTTGACCGCAAATTTGGCGGCTGCACCGCTTGAGATCTCGCAACCGGACAAGGTCATAAAAGCGGGCGCAAACGTGATAAGCTCAAATTTGATAGATGAAATTTTATATCTGGGCACGGACGGTAGCGAGCTTGATATCTACGATATAAAGGCGGATAAATTTTTAGAACCGATCAAATTTCGCACGGTCAAAACGCACTTTAGCGACGAAGAGCCTGCAAAGATTTTTAGTATCGACCGCCTGGGCGACATGCTTTTGGTTTTAACCGAGATGGATTACAACGAGCGTTATTTATACGTTTTTAAAAAAGAAAATGACGGCTGGAGCGAGGTTAGCAATATGCACTTAGCTAACAAATCCGCCAAAAAAGCCTTTTTCATAGATGAAAAAACGGCGGTTGTATCGGACTTTGGCAATGAAATTTACTATATCGACCTCGAGAGTAAGAAAGCGGTCTTTAAACATAAATTTTCCATCGCGCTTTATGTGGATTTTGAGATCAACAAAACCCGCGACAAAATCGCTATCGGAGCCGAAAGCGGCGTAATTTATATCTATAATCTAAAAACTCGCCAAACCGAGCAAACTCTAAATTTCTTTAAAGACAATATGTACGACATCGACTACAAAAATGACGTCGTAGCCGTGGGCTGCATCGACAAACAAGCAGGCGTTTTTAACGGCTCGATGAGCTATTTTAAGTCCGATTTTATCGTTTATGCGACGGGGCTTAGCGACGACGCCAAAACGCTAGCCTATATGAACGGCGAAGAGAGCGATATCCTGGTCTACGACATCGCAAGCAAAACAAAACTCGCGACCATAAAAACCGGACAGCAAATTTTAAATGAAATTTACCTCTCCGATAGCGGTAGGCTAGTCAGCGTCGCGTACGAAAAAGAGGTTAAATTTTGGAGCGTAAAATGAACATATCAAGTGCGATAGTATATACCAAAGACGGAAACGAAGCTGCCGAGGTAGCTAAAAGAATCGGGCAAGTAAAAGGCTGTGAGGTTATCGCCGCGCAAGAGGGCAAAATCGTAGTCGTGATGAGCGCGGAAAATTTAGATGGCGAGATAGAGCTATTTAA
>CAURRL010000205.1:0-3111 GCA_963526895.1 uncultured Campylobacter sp.
AGGCTTTTTTAAGAGGTTTTAGCAAGGACATTTGCCGCCTTTTGGATTAAATTTACGGGTATTTTGCGGACGTAAATTTTGAAGCTTAAAACGGCAAAAATCTTGCGTAAATTTAGATAAAATTTCAGGATCGCGCCCTACTCTTTGCCTCTGGGCTGCACCAAAAAGCTTAAACATATTTATAGCCTAGCTTTGATGCGCTAACAATACGCTCTTTGCCTAAAATTTTACGCAGCTCCGCGATATAAACGCGCAAACTAAGCTCGCTAGGACTCTCGTCGTAGTCCCAAATTTGAGAATAAATCTCCTCTCTACTTAAAAATTTATCCTGATTTTTAAGTAAGAGTGCCAGCAGCCTAGACTGTTTTTTAGGCATCGAGACGGCCTTGCCGTCACGAAACAGCAAGCCCTGATTCATATCAAAGCCCAAATTTTCGCCCAGACTTACCAGTTCGTTTTTGTTATGCACGAAGGTGCGTTTTAGCAAATTTTGCACGCGCAGATGCAGCTCTTTTAGCTCAAACGGCTTTTTGATGTAGTCGTCGCAGCCGCTAGTAAAGCCGGTTTGCACGTCATCGAGCGTATTTAGCGAGGTCGTAAATATACAAGGCGTGTTTTTGCCTGTGTTTCGCAGCTCCCGAAGTAGCGTAAAGCCGCTGCCACCGATGATCTTGACGTCAAATATCCAAAGATCGAAGTTGCTTTCATAAGCCAAATTTAACGCGTCGTCGTAGCTTTTCGCGCCCGCGGTATCGTAGCCATGAGCCTGCAAATACGCGCACATCATCTCAAGCAGCATATTTTCGTCCTCGACGATCAAAATTTTACTCATTTTAGCTCCGTTTTGGTTTGTTTTTGTCGTTTTACGGCATTTTATCCGCTTGATTTTCGGGTTTTATTTATCCTGCTTGCAAGGCTCGTTTTCATCCGAGATTTTCAAAGAGCGCTCAAATTTAGCTACAAATAAATCCTGCGTAAATTTATCAAATTTCATCTAAATTTCAAGGTAAAATTTAATAAATTTACGTCGTCGCCAAAGTGCTTAAATTTGTAAAAAACGGAGCAAATTTTCGCGCAAATTTAAACGAAAATCCGCCCCGCAAAAGCCAAATTTACTCTTTATTTTGCGGCATATGCGGCCCTTTGCCGTCTTTATCTTTTATAAATCCGCCCTTAAAATCGTGCTTAAATTTCTTGTGAAAATCATCGTCGTCATCGCCGTCTTTTAGCTCGATATCAAGCCTTTTTGCCTCCGCCACGCTTAGCGAGCCAACCTTGTCGTTGTAGCTTTTGCGAAAATCCTGCATGAAATTTTGCCTATCGGCGACGCTCATGGCATCCATTTTCTTTACCATCTCGGCTTTTAGCCCGCGCTTAACCTCTTTTGCCTCGTATCTTAGCTTGCCCGCGCGTTTGTCTATCTCAAACGCCACCTCGCTAAGCGTTTTAGCATCGGCATTTGCGACCATTTTATAAAGCTCGTCATTTGTGCTATTTTCAAGCGAAGCGGCAAAAAGTCCGCCCGCAACCAACATACTAATCAAAACTACTTTTTTCATTTTCTCTCCTTTAAAAAGATGAGCGAAGTTTAAAGAAAAGTCGTGAAAAAAATGTTAATTTAAAATTTCATTGATTTTTTTGACGAAATTTAGCGGATTTACCTGCACGCCGCCCGCGATCACGCCAAAGTGCAGGTGCGGTCCGCTCACTCGCCCGCTAGCGCCGCTAAGTGCGATGATATCGCCTTTTTTGACGCTTTGTCCGACTTTGACGTTTAGCGCGCTTAGATGATAGTACTGCGTGTAAATGCCCTCGCCGTGATCTAACACCACAGATCCGCCAGCGTAGTAGCGATCTTTTGCGATGGCGACTACGCCGTCGTTTGCCGCGATCACCGACGTGCCGACCGCCGCTCTAAAATCCGTGCCGCCGTGGTAGCTTTTTAAAGTGCCGTTAAACACGCGCGCGGTACCGAACGGGCTCGTGACCGCCGAGCTCATCGGCAGGATAAATTTGGAGTTAAATTTTAACCCGACGTTAGCAGTGGCATAGATTTTATTCGCCTCCTCGCGCTCCTCCTCGATACGCTTTATCACGTCTTTTGGAGGCGTCACCTTGCTACCCTCGACGGTTATTTTTTCTTTTTTGTATTCGCCCTCTACGATCTTAAAAACTATCGTCTCATCGCCGCTTTTAAGCCCGTTTATTAGCTTTATTTCACCCTTTTGGCGGTAGCTAGCGGCAACGACGGCAAATTTTAGATTTTCATCCCCGGGCACGCTAAGCCAGCGCTTTTTCTTGCCGTCGATGCTTAAATTCCCGGCAAATTTAGCCTCCACCTGCACTATCTCCACGTCGCCGTTTACGATCGTCTGAGTTTCGCTCGGCGCGCTGCCATGCCCTTTTGCGCTCAAATTTAAACAAATCAAAACGGCTAAAATAATCTTTTTCATTTACATCCTTTACGTAAATTTAACGAATAATTTTTAAATTTAATAAAAAAATACTATAATAGCGGGTAAATTTTACAAAAAAGGAAACAAAATGCGAAATTTTTTCAAACTGGCGCTTTGCCTCATGTTGCTATCGGGAGCTGCTTTTGCCGAACTTACGCAAAATCAAAGGGTAAAAACGGCACTAAACATCCTAGATACGTTCGGACAAGATAACGAAAACCTTGCTGAAAAAAATAGAAAAATCAACCTAAAAGACGTCAAGGGCATCGTAATCATCCCGGATCTCGTTAAGAGCGGGTTTATAATCAGCGGACATAACGGAAGCGGTATTTTTGTAGCCAAAAACGATGACAACGAATGGAGCAGCCCGATATTCGTGGATTTTAGAGGCGGCGGCATAGGTGCGCAAGCAGGCTACCAATCAAGCGATTTAATAATACTTTTTAAATCAAGCAGATCTTATGACGGTTTAGTAAACGGTAAAGGCACCCTAGATATCAGCGTCGATGCCGCTATAATGGGAGTCGGCGAAAAAGCTGCTGCGATGACGGATTTGCCTGAGATTTCGGCATTTGGCGTATCAAAATCAAAAGAGAGAGGAATATTTTTCGGAGTTAGCCTAAACGCGTCAAATTTAGTTATAAATATGCAAGAC
>CAURRL010000206.1:0-3109 GCA_963526895.1 uncultured Campylobacter sp.
CTTTTAGCGTCTTTTCGAGCTTGTTTTGAGTCGTGATCTCGTCGCGGTCGAATTTCTCGATCCTTGCCGCTGGAAACGCCGAGCGCAGGGCGTCCGTTAGCTCGTCGGTGCCGATTTTTTTCGCCTCAATCATCTCGCTACCGCACTTCTCGCACGAGCATGTAGCAGACGCCGTAAAACCGCAGTACTGGCACTTTAGCACGTTTCTCTTTTTATAAAAGCTCATCCCGACGCTACAAAACGGGCACTTTATCGTGCTGCCGCACTCACGGCACGACAGGTAGCGGAAGTTCGCGCGCGTCGGCAGAAATACGACCGCCTGCTTCCCGCCCGCAAAACTCGCCGTAAGCTCATCTAGTATCGCGCCACTAAGCCCTGTCTCGCTCTCATCGTAGATAAATTTTTTATCGCTTTTAAAAAACGTTCCCCTTAGCCTAAAATGGGGCTGCTTTTTGAAGCTCACGACGCTCGGAGTCGCCGAGCCTAATACGACTTTGACGTCAAATTTGCTCGCCAAAAATAGCGCGAGATCGCGGGCATTGTAGTGCGGATTTTGCGCGGATTTATAGCTGTCGTCGTGCTCCTCGTCGACGATGATGAGTCCAAGCTCGGTAAACGGCAAAAATAGCGCCGAGCGCGCGCCTGCGATCAAATTTATCTCGCGACTCTGAAATTTTTGCAAGATCTCGCCGCGTTTTTTCGACGTTATTTTTGAGTGCCAAACGCCAAATTTCTCGCCGAAGTAGCTTTTTAGTCGCTTTGTCATCTGAGGCGTAAGCGAGATTTCAGGCATCAAAAGCAAAACCTGCTTGCCCGCGAGCAGATATTCGCGGATAAGGGAAAAATAAATCTCACTCTTGCCGCTTCCCGTATCGCCGAAAATCAAACTCGTTTTATGACTCTTTGCAAAATTTAGCGCTTCTTGTTGATCTTGGTTTAAACTTGGGATTTTTGGAAAAAACTCGGTTGCATGCTGCTGGTCGAAAACTGTTTTTAGCGACTGTGCGGAGGTATTAAATTTTAATTCAGCAGCAACGTTCCCATTTGAGTTCAAATTTTTTTGATAGTCGCCGCTATTTAAATTTGCCACCCTTCTGTCATCAAATTTTGATTTAAAGCTATCATTTAGTTCGTTCGTGCTGCCTAAAACTTGCGCATCTACCAAATTTTCACAAATATTCAAACAAGGCGAATCAATCTCTAGCGGAGTAAAAAGTCCGGCCGCGATAGATAAATTTACGACGTAATAATGTGAGATAAATTTTAAAAGCGAGATTTCTATAGGCGTAAGCGTAGCGGGTAAAATTTCTAAAATTTCAAGCGTTTTAAAATTCGGCTCGGCTACGGTTTGGAGGACATAACCGATAGTTTTTTTATTTTTTATATTGATTAAAACTTGAGTAAAATTTGGTATTTTAAAATTTGAGTGATAAGTAAGCGGCTTAAGATTTAAGCCGCTAGGTAAAATTTGGTAGTAGAGCATTACTCCGTCAATTGCTTGCAGAGTTTGTCGTTATTTGGGCAAGAGAAAGAGCCGTTGGTTCTGTTATACGTAAAAGTCGTAGAAACGCCTTTAAAATTAAACCTATACGCATTGCCCGAGCCTGACCATCCTTGCTCGCTGTTTGCTTTTATGCCGTCTCCAAGCACATTGTCAAACAAAAGCCCGCTAGAGCCGCTTAGTACCGGATAGGTAAAGTTGCCCGTCAGCATATTTGCATTATAAGCATTTGCTATTCCGCTCCTTATAGAGGCTAAGTCTGCCCTAGCTTTTGCTATCACAGCATCATCTCTGGTTGCAAACAGTTTTGGTGCTGCAATACCTGCCAATATACCCAAAATAACTATAACAAATACTAGTTCAAGCATCGTGAACGCACGTCTCATAAAAATCCTTTTTAATTTTTTCGTTATTCTACAACAAAAAAGTTTTATGTAAATTTAAAAACAATTTTTTTATAAAATACCTCAAAAATATAAATAAAGAAAAACATAAATTTATCTATCGCTATCCGTTTAGTTAAATTTTACATTACCTTGACCTATATTTATAGGGCTTGATTCAAGAATGCCTTTTGTCAATCTCTGAGCACTCAAACAAGCGCTATCACTACTACTTACAGCCATAACCTTTAGTATCGGACTACCAACCGAGATGCCTTTAGTTGGATCTACTTCGCTAGAAGTAGCGTTACTTACAGTTATTCTAAAGCAGTCGGTATTTTTTACCTTCACATTTCCATTATCATCTATGACGATATTGGACATTGATTTCACATCAGTAAAAGACCCTTTGGCCGTATAGTAGCTAGTGATGTCCATGACAGCTACGGCGACGTTTGCGGCAGCAGTAGAAGCCTGTGCGTCGTCCCTAGTCGTATTTAGTCTAGGTATTGCAACTACAGCTAAAATTCCCATAATTACGATAGCGAAAATAAGCTCTATTAAAGTAAACGCTGTTTTCAAGTCATTTCCTTATGGATATTTTCACTAGAAACTAAAAAAGCCCAAATCCGCACTAGGCGAATCCGGGCTTTTAATTATACCTAGGTTAAAAGCGTATAATGATTAATAATTAACGCCTTGACCGCCGAATCTTAGAGTGTTTGCAGTTTTACCACCAGCTGTTCCAGTAATATTAGCCTTTAGCTCTGCTAAACCAGGTAGTGCCCATACTTTATCACAAAGGTTACCTGATCCAACAGTAACAGTAATTTCTCCTTTTGTAGGGTCTTTAGCTCCTAGAGTAAAGCAAGGCGTACCTTTTACACTAACAGGAGATGTTACGCCTGTCATATCTGTGTTGGTAGCAGAAAAGTTACCTTGAGATGTGTAGTAAGAACCGATGTCTGAAACCATAGTTTGGATGTTTGTAGCAGCCTTTGAGATCTCAGCGTCATCACGAGTTGCAGCTAGTCTTGGGATAGCAACAGCAGCCAAAATACCTAGTATAACGATCACAAAGATCAACTCAATCATTGTAAAACCTTTTCTCATATGAGACTCCTTGTGTTTATTTCTGCATACACTTATGCAGTTGGCGGAATTATATAAATAATTAGCTTAAAAATAGATTAAAATGAAATCTTTTTATATGGGTGCGTGTAGA
>CAURRL010000207.1:0-3090 GCA_963526895.1 uncultured Campylobacter sp.
CCTCCTCAGTTATGCGTTCGCCGCTTATCATTCTAGCCAGCTCAGATACGCGCTCTTCGCCTTTTAGCTCCCTTGCGTTCGAGGTTTCGTCGCGCTTTTCGACTAGAAAATGCGAATCGGCCTTCGAGCTTAGCTGCGGCTGATGCGAGATAGCGAAAATTTGATAAAATTTGGCCAAATTTAGCAGCACGTTTGCGATACTCATCGCTTCTTTTCCGCTTAGATTCGCGTCTATTTCATCTAGGATGATGACGCCCTCGCCGCCTCCGGTAATCTTGCTTTCACTTGCGATAAAGGCTAGCCTTAGGCGGTTTAGCTCGCCCGAGCTTAGATTTTTTAGCGCCGTGTCGTTTAGGCTCAAATTTACCTCGTCCCTACCTGCGGCGTCTAGGGTTTTGCTATTTATCTTTAGTGAAATCTCGCTCATATAAAGCTCTTTTAGAAACGAATTTATGAGCGACTCAAGCTCTTTTAAATTTGCCGCGCGAGCTTGGCTGATTTTATCCGCCAGCGCGTTTACTGCAGTTTCGTTTTGTTTAAATTTACGCTCCAGCTCGCTTTTTTCAAAGCTTATGTTTTCGTATCTTGCAAGCTCCGCCTTGCGCGTTTTTAGCGTCTCCAAGGCCTCTTCCTCGCCGCCATAGCGACGCACGAGCGAGTTTATCGCCTCGATGCGGTCTAGCACGCCCTCGATATCCACGTCTTCTAGCTCGTCCATGTTTAGATTTTCGCGCGCTACTCGCAGCTCGTTCATCGCCTCTTCAAAAAAGCTGCTATCGATATCGCTGATGTTTAGCGCGTCTACTACGGATTGCTCGAAATTAAAAATTTGCTCCGCCCTATTCCATGCTTCTAAAATTTTATCCTTTTTACTCAGGCGCTTTTTTAGCTCCATTAGCTCGTCAAATTCTCCGATTTTCGGGCTCACGCTTTCTATTTTATTGATTTCAAAAGAAGCAAATTCCTTTAGCTCCTCCACCATTTTTTCTTCGTCGATTATTTTTTTCAGCTCGCGAGAAATTTGGCTAAATTCATCAAATTTGAGCCTAAATTCGCTCAAAATTTCGTTAAATTTAGCGTCTTTTTTCGCCTGCAAGCTATCTAGCAAATTTAAAAATCTCTCGTTTTCAAATTCGTTTATTTCCTTTGCGGATAGGTATTTTACGTGCTCTTTGGCGATGCTGGCTAGATTTTTTTTAGAAACGGCTTGTGAGTTTATAAAGTAGCGCGTCGTTTTGTCGCGAAATAGTTTAAAGGTGTTTATCTCCTCGCTCTCAAGACCAAATTCCTCAAGGTTAAATTTATGCGAGACGTCGGCCTCGATCAGCTTCGCTTCGCTATCCTTTAGCCCTAAAACCGCCATTATCGAGCCCATCAGGACCGATTTGCCAGCACCACTCACGCCCGTAAAGACGCTAAGTCCGCGCCCGAAATTTAACTCGACGTTTTCAAAACTCAAATTTTGCTTTATCAAAATCCGCTCAATCATTATAACCCCAATGCAGCTTTTCTTTTAAAATTTGAAAATAATCTCTCCCGACGTGGCGGATTAGCCGTGCCGTGCTCGCGCTTAGCGTCATGCTCACGCTCTCAAGCTCGCCCATTTTGTACCGCTCCTGCCCGTCGATAACCAGCACCGCCGCGCTCGCGGTTTTAAATTTGATCTCAAATCCGCGCGGAAGCACGACCGGACGCTGCGTGAGCGAGTGCGAGCAAACAGGCGTCACCAAAAACACCTCGCTCAAAGGATAGGTTATCGCTCCGCCCGCGCTCATATTGTATCCGGTTGATCCAACGGGCGTAGAGACGATGACGCCGTCGCCAAAATACGCGTTAAAGTATTTTTCGTTCCAAAAGGCCTCCACGTGCGTCATGGAGCCTACCTTTTCGCCAACGATTACCGCGTCGTTAAATGCGATCTTGTGCAAAATTTCGCCGCTTTTTTTGTGCAAAAAAACATCAAGCATAAAAGGGGTCTCGACCTCAAATTTACCCTCGAAAAACTCGGCAAAAAATTTCTCGCATTCATTCATCGTGATATCGGTCAAAAATCCTAGCCTACCAGCGTGGATACCTAGCACATATGGCGAAATCTCGGCCGCGTTTCTACAAAGCGAGATGATCGTGCCGTCGCCTCCGAGCGAAATCAAAAAATCGCACTCCTGCGCCAGCTCGCGCACATCAAATCCTTGTAAATTTGAGCCCTCTTTTAAATTTAAATGTTTAGCCGTCGCGTTTTCAAACAAAATTTGAACGCCGTGCCTAGCCAAAATTTCGCGTAAAATTTGCACGTTTTTGACCGCGTCGCCGTTGATTTTCGCGACTAATCCGACCGTTTTTATCTTGGAAGGAAGCAATAAATTCTCTTTTTTCATAGGGCGGATTTTATCACATTTTGTTTTAAAAAAGCTGGGAGCAAGCAAATTTCTAGTATAATGGGCGCGTTAAAAACAGCAAAAGGAGTGAAAATGCGTAGCCATTACTGCACTGATTTAAGCAGTGCCGACATAGGCAAAGAAGTTACGCTTTGCGGCTGGGTAAATACCTACCGCGACCACGGCGGCGTTATATTTTTGGACCTGCGCGATCGCACGGGACTGATCCAGATCGTCTGCGATCCGGCAGATAGTAAGAGCTCTCACGAGGCCGCGTCGCACGTTCGCGACGAGTACGTACTAAGGATAAAAGGCAAAGTCCGCGCTCGCGGCGAAGGCCTGGTAAATCCACGCCTAAAAACGGGCGAGATCGAAGTAATCGCTAGCGAAGTGATCGTCGAAAACCCGAGCGAGGCGCTACCTTTCGTCATCGGCGACGAGAGCGTAAACGAGGACATCAGACTAAAATACAGATTTTTAGACCTTAGAAACGAAAAACTTCAAAATATCTTTAAAATGCGCTCAAAAGCGGCGATCGCAGCCAGAAACAGCCTAGATAAAATGGGCTTTATCGAGTTTGAAACGCCGATTTTAACGCGCGCAACGCCTGAAGGCGCGAGAGACTATCTAGTGCCTAGCCGCGTATATCCGGGCCAGTTTTACGCCCTGCCGCAAAGCCCACAGCTTTTTAAACAGCTTTTGATGTGCTCTGGCT
>CAURRL010000208.1:0-3078 GCA_963526895.1 uncultured Campylobacter sp.
GCGTACGGGCGCATCGTGGCTGAGGTCGGCGTGGCGATGATGATCGGCGGAAATATCAAATATTTTACCCGCACGATCACGACCGCGGTGTCGCTGGAGACGAACAAGGGCGAGTTTGCGATGGGTATTGCGCTAGCTTTGGTACTTATCTTTATCGCATTTGCAGTAAATTTGGCGATACACGCGCTAAAAAGGCTGGATAGATGAAATTTGATAAATTTGAAAAATTTAAGCTCGCAAAAAGCTGGCTGGGCGCGTCAAATTTGAGCCTTTTGTTTAAATTTAACGATAAAGGCGAAAAGTGATAAACGTTAGAAATTTACGCCTAAACTACGGCGCGAGCGAGATTTTAAACATCCCGCGCCTTGATATCGATGTCACCAAAATCACCGCGCTAACTGGCAGCAACGGCAGCGGCAAAAGCACGCTTATGCGAGTGATTTCGTTTTTACAAAAGCCAACTAGCGGCGAAGTGCGGCTGTGGGGAAGCAGCGCGCCTAGCCTAAATTTACTGCGCGACATTAGCGTTTTGCTGCCAGAACCCGCGCTTTTAAAACGCTCCGTGAGGGAAAATTTTAAAGCCGTCTTAAAAAGTCGCGGAGTGCTAGGGGAATTTGACGAGCGAGCGAGCGAGGCGTTAAATTTGGTCGGGCTTGACGAGAGTTTTTTAAACAAGCGCCACTTTGAGCTAAGCTCCGGGCAGACGCAGCGCGTTAGTTTTGCGTTAAATTTGGCGCTTAGATCGCGTCTTTATCTACTCGACGAGCCGACAAATAGTGTGGACGTAGGCACGTCAAAGCTTTTTGGCAAGGCGGTGCTTTACATGCGGCAAAGATACGGCTGCGGCTTTGTGATCGCTAGCCACGACGATAAATGGCTAACCGCAATCGCCGAGGAAAACGTCTTTTTGCACAAGGGGCGCGTGTGCGAATTTGAATACAAAAATATTTTCGACGCGCGGGACGGGGTTTTAAAATTTGACGAAAACGCGGTCGTAAATTTGCCGTCAAATTTACGTAACGCCGTAAAGATCGCCGTAAACCCCGGCAAAATCACGCTAAGCAAAACTCCTGTCGATGGGTGCTTGAGCGGTATTTTACACTCGGTTTCGCTCTATCTTGGCAAAGAACTTTTGGTGAAAATCAAAGTCGGCGACTTTTTGATTAAAACGCTGGCGCCTAATTCGCAAAATTTTAGCGTTGGCGAAAATATTTATTTTAAATTTGACGAGGAAGCGTTTTTGGGGCTTGAGTGAGCCCCGAAATTTTGCAAATTTCGCTTCAAATTTTAAATTTAGACTCGTTTAACGCCCGTTAAAAGAGCCTAGTTAAAAGTAAATATCAAAATGAGCGACAAAAGCTAGATATATGCAAAAATCTCATATTTATTTTATCCCCTAAAATTCGCCGTATATAATATGCAAGCAAGGCATATTTAAGCGCATATTAATTTTTTTAATTTATTTTTTTTTAAGTATAAGAAATAAGCCAAAAAGTAGTATAGTTTCACGATCGAGAAAAATCTCAAAAAATAGACGAAAATGATAAAGGAAAGCGATGACTAGCAAGGGCGAATTTGCGGCGGGACGAGGACTTTACTACTCGCTTTTTTCGCGTTTTTTCGTTTTTAGTCTAAGTGGCGATAGATTTACCGGCCTAAATGCGATGCTAGGACTTGCCGCAGCTCATGCTCTAAACGAAGAATCAGCCGCTGCGATAATGCATATACAGGCAAAATTTGACGAGAAAAATCCTAAAAATTTAGCTGATGAGTTTGATGACATTTTCCACGCTCCGCCAAGCCCGCTTAGAAACTCACTGTCGTACTACGACGAGGGATACGAGGTCGGGCATGCTTGCGCGAAAGTGCGTAAAATTTTAGCCCGCACGGATATTAGACGCGACGAGGCTAAATTTAAAGAAAACGAAGACAACGTAGGCTTCGTCTTTGCTCTGATGAGCGAATTTATCGCGCGCGAGGGCGAGCTGGAGCTATACGGCGAGCTTGAGGAGCAGCTTTTTAAAGAGATCATAAATCCAAACATCGACGAATTTATAAATAACCTTTTTAATCACGAAAGCAGCGAAATTTACAAGGACGTAGCGGTGCTACTGCAAGGATTTATCGAGTTTGAGCGCGTAGTTTTAAGCGCGCCGCGTCCTATAAATCACGGCGAAAACAAAAAGACTTTGGACGGAGTTTCAAGATCCGAAGCCATAAGAAGACAAAAAAATCGAGTGAGAAAGATAAAAGCCATGGAGGAAGAAAATGCAAAAAAATAGGCGAGAATTTCTAAAAAAAGCCGGCATCGCTGGCGCGGTAGCGGCTACGGCCGGAGCCATAACGGCTACGGCGTCAAACCTAAAATACGGTAAAAGTAAAAAGACCGAGGTGCTTTATAAAAGAAGCAAAAACTGGGATCTATACTACGAACAAGCGAAATAAATAAAATTTAAGAAAGGATGAATATGTCTGAGGCAAATTTGCGTCTTATGTCCAACTCAAACGCAGTCGGGCGAAGATCGTTTTTAAAAATGGCCACGCTAGCGGGCGTTGCGGGCGGCATGAGCGGACTGGCTGCTAGCGGCGTAACTAGAAGCGCGACCAAAGAAGAGATGGCAAATCCGTTTCCAAACTCTAAAATCGTAAAAACCATTTGTACGGTTTGCTCCGTTGGATGCGGAGTGCTAGCCGAGGTAGAAAATGGCGTTTGGGTACGCCAAGAGGTGGCCCAAGACCACCCGGTAAGCGCTGGCGGTCACTGCTGTAAAGGCAGCGACGTCATCGATATGGTGCGCTCTCACTGCCGCGTAAAATATCCGATGAAAAAAGTCGGCGGCAAATGGAAACGCATCAGCTACAAAGAGGCTCTCGACGAAATCGGCGCAAAACTAAAAGCATATCGCGAGAAAAACCCTGAACAAGTGATGTTTCTAGGCTCTGCAAAAGATAGCAACGAGCAGAGCTACTACATCAGTAAATTCTCTGCGATGTTTGGGACAAACAACCTAGATCACCAAGCAAGAATTTGACATAGCGCAACAGTCGCCGGTGTGGCGAATACTTGGGGTTATGGAG
>CAURRL010000209.1:0-3047 GCA_963526895.1 uncultured Campylobacter sp.
CGCTTAAGATATCCATCATCTGCACGCCCGCGCTTCCGACGGCCATCAGCTGCGCTACATGCTCGTCAAAGTTAAAATTTGAGTTCGTCAGCGTAAAATACAGCGTGTCCGCCATAATGGTATCGACCGCGCTAGTATCGGCGCCGAGCTCGTGCGCGTGGTGGCGGTAGGCGCTAAGGCCTTTAAGTCCGAAAACCATAGTGTCCTGAAGTAACGCCAGCGTCGAGGTTTTGCCGCAGGTGCCGCGGTCTTGGCCTTTAGCACCGCAGCCCTCAGGCGCGCTCATTTGACACTGGTGACAGAACATCTCTTGATTGTAACTCATAGAAAATCCTTTATAAAAAATTAGTTGCAGATTTTAAGATTTTATTTATAATAACGACTTGATCGCCATCAAGAAACGGCTAAATTTTATCAAATTTATTTATAAAATGAGAATTTAATTTCTTGCGACAGCGCGGTCGCTACTCAAATTTGACCAAGTTTTTAGAATTCTTAACTAAAGCGCGGCGGATTAGCACATTATGGAGTTAAGGCTCATTGCTGCGCAAAACAATCCGGCTAAAGATTTAAGCGGCCGCAAAGGGCAAAGAGAGCCAGTCTCTTGCCGCGCTTAAAAAATGCGAATTTAGGTATAATAACGGCAAATATATAAAAGAATTTTATCATATTTTACTAAAACCGGCAAAGCGGTTTTGCGGGCGGTAAGATAGAGTCGCAGCCAAGATCGGCCTAGAGGTTGCGCTAAGTCTAATCATTTGGAGTATCATGAGCATTTGCGAGTTAAAATTCCTAGTTTTAAACTTATCGGCAAGCGTTACGGCAAAAATTTCCGCTACTCGTCACATTTGACGCACAGGCAGGGCAAATTTAATAAAATAAAAGGACGAAAGATGAAAGAGTTTTTAGCAGCCGCGCTTGATTTTATCCTTTGCCGTATTACGATATTTATCACGGGCGTACGGCCGCCGCAGGAGCTTTTAAACATCGGCGAGGGCACTAAAATTTACTACGCCAACCACGCTAGCCACGGCGATTTTTTGCTGATTTTCGTCTCGCTGCCATACCGCGTGAGAAAGCGCGTGCGCCCCGTCGCGGCGGCGGAGTACTGGGAGAGCGGGCCGGTGCGCAGATTTCTTGCTAAAAACGTGTTTAACATGGTGCTAATAAGTCGCCGCAAAGATCCGCTGGAAGCGCTAGCGCAAATGAGCGACGCACTGCAGACGCACTCTCTCATCATCTTTCCCGAAGGCACGCGCAAGATGAACGACGACCTAGCACTTCAGCCGTTTAAAAGCGGGGTGTTTCGTTTGGTGCAGGAGCGCCCCTCCGTGCCTTTGGTGCCGATTTGGATCAAAAATGCGCGCAATGTCCTGCCCAAGGGCTTTATGATACCCATCCCGCTGCTTTGCGAGCTGATAGTGGGCGAGGAGATAACCTACGGCGGCGAGGGCAAGGGCGAGTTTTTACAAAAGGCGCAAGACGCGCTGCTAGCGATGAGCGATACGCAAAATGATAGAACTAAAGCTTGATTTGGCGGCTCTGGCGATGGCGGTAAATTTAAGCCCCGTAAATCCGTCAAATGAAAAAGCAAAATTTGCGAACGATTTTTGCGACAAATTTGACGGCGAGCCTTTTAAAGCAGTAGCCGAAAACGTCAAATTTGAGCGCGAAACGACGGCTAAAACGCCAGCCGCGCCGCAAATCAAATTTGACCCAAACGCGAGTTTAAACCGCGTAAAAAATTTAACCAATCAAACCGCCCGCACGACAAACCAAACGCACGCAAATTTTGCTCACTCGGAAAGCTCCGACGTAGGCGTCAAATTTAGCTTCAAATTTAACCAAAAGGCCCTAAAATGAACCCGCAAAATCATATCTTAAATCTATTTTTAGGACTCATCGCGGTGCTAGTCGTCTCTAGCGCCATTGCCTTTACCCTAAAGGCAAAATTTGGCGCCGAGAACAAAACCGTCTCAAATTTGACCTCGCGCATAAACGCCTGGTGGGCGATGATTCTGGTGATTTTTGCATTTACGTATATGGGCAAAAACGCCGTGATATTTTTGTTTTTGCTCGTATCTTTTGCCGCATTGCGTGAGTTTTTGTCGCTCATCTACATCCGCAGGGGCGATCATATCGCGCTCGTGGTGTGCTTTTACGTGATTTTACCTATGCAGTATATTTTTATTTATGCCGATTGGTACGCGATGGCGATGATATTTATTCCGGTTTACGGATTTTTATTTTTGCCGATTTTGGCGGCTATTTGCGGCGATGCGGCTTATTTTTTGGAGCGCTCGACGAAGATCCAGTGGGCACTGATGATCTGCGTGTTTTGTATCTCGCACATCCCCGCGCTTCTTTTGCTGGATCTTAAGCAGGGCAGCGGTATGGAGCTGATGCTGTTTTTGATCCTGGTTGTGCAGGCTAGCGACGTGCTGCAGTATATCTGGGGCAAGCTTTTTGGCAGGCGCAAGATCGCTCCTAGCATCAGCCCGTCTAAGACCGTGGTCGGCTTTGCGGGCGGCGTACTTAGCGCTAGCGCGCTGGCTGCGTGCTTGCATCATCTCACGCCTTTTGGCGCGGCGGGGGCGTTTTTCATCGGGCTTGCCGTTTGTATGATGGGCTTTTTAGGAGGGCTTGTTATGTCGGCGATCAAGCGCGATCTGGGCGTCAAGGACTGGGGCTACATGATCAGCGGGCACGGCGGGATGCTTGACCGTATGGACTCGCTGTGCTTTGCAGCGCCGATATTTTTTCACATAGTTAGATATTTTTACGCGTGAGGTTTTGATGAAAATTTGGAGCAAAATTTTACTTTTAGCGCTCGCGGCAAATTTTGCCTTTGCTTTTTCTGCCGAAAAGCTCGTGCAAGACGCTAGGGCGCAGATCGGGCAGACGCTGTTTTACGATCCTTCGTACTCTAGGCTTGAGTACCCGATGGGCGATGTGGATATGATAAAAGGCGTTTGCACCGACGTCGTAGTTAGAGCGCTGCGCGGACAGGATATCGATCTGCAGCGGCTCATCCACGAGGATATGAG
>CAURRL010000210.1:0-3029 GCA_963526895.1 uncultured Campylobacter sp.
GCTCGCTACCGCTACCACCGTGAAAGACGAAATTTACGGGTTTATCGGTTGGAGTTTGAAATTTATCCGCGACGTAAGCTTGCGAATTTTTTAAAATTTCGGGCCGCAACACGACGTTGCCCGGCTTATAAACGCCGTGAACGTTGCCAAAGCTCGCCGCTATACTAAATCTGTCGCTGATTTTACTTAGTCGCTCGTATGCCTGCGCGACATCTTCTGGCTGGGTATATAAAAGCGCGTTATCAACGCCCGTATTATCCACGCCGTCCTCTTCGCCGCCGGTTACGCCAAGCTCGATCTCTAGGCTGATGCCAAGCTCGCTAAGCTCTTTTAGATACTTCTCACAAGTGCTTAAATTTTCCTTCAAGCTCTCTTCGCTAAGATCAAGCATATGCGAACTAAAAAGCGGCACGCTGTGAGCCTTTTTGTATTCGCGGCTAAATTTAACCAGCTCATCGATCCAAGGTAGTAGCTTTCTAGCCGCGTGATCGGTGTGTAGGATCACGGGCACGCCATAAGCTTTGGCCAGCAGATGAACGTGTTGCGCGCCTGCTACTGCGCCTAGTACATCGGCGTTCCCGCAAGCTTTGCCGGCATAAAAGCCGGCTCCGCCGTTACTAAACTGGATGATAACGGGTGAGTTAGCCGTCTTTGCCGCCTCTAGAACGGCATTTACCGAGTCGCTTCCGACCACGTTTACCGCAGGTATGGCAAAGCCCTGCTCCTTTGCGTATTTATACAGCCTAGTTACGTCATCGCCGCTTAAAACGCCGGCTTTTACTACGTCTAAAACACCCATTTTATTGACCTTATTTATATTCTACTTTAGCTTTTGAGCGAAGCTCGTCGCCTCTTTTTCTGATATCGTTTCTAAATTTCTCCATCTTTAGGTTGCCCTCTATTTGAGGTTTAACCTCGTTTAAACCTATAGTACCGGCAGCTTTGCTATCCTCTTTTAGGATTACGTGGTAGCCGAAATTTGATTTAACAGGTTTTTGAGTTACTTCGCCTTTTTTAAGCGCGAATGCAGCGTCCGCGAAAGGTTTTACCATTTGAGATTGGCCAAACCATCCTAGTTCGCCGCCGTTAGCCGCAGAACCTTGATCGGTAGATTTAGATTTTGCTAGCTCTTCGAATTTTTTAACCAGCTCGTCGCCTTTTAGACCTTTTAGTGCAGCTATTATGTCGTTTGCGTCTTTTTCAGTAGCCACTAGGATATGTTTAGCTCTTACTTGTGCAGGCACGGCAAATTCGGCTTTATTTTTGTTATAAAAGTCGCTGATCTCGCCTTCGCTAACTTTGATATTGTCAAAAATTCTCTTCATCCAAAGATCAAGCACAAGGTTATTTTTTAGCTCTTCAAGCGCAGCTTTGTATTCGTCGCTCTTATCTAGTCCGCTCTTTTTAGCCTCGTCTAGAAGTAGTTTTCTGTTGATAGTTTCGTCGATCACTTTTTTTTGAGTGTCTTTAGGTAGTTGCTCTAGCGTTACGCCAGGCATCGCAGCAAGCGTGAAAGCCACGTCTTTATCGGTTACTTTCGTTCCGTTTACGGTGGCGTACTCCGCCGCACTTAGGCTTAGAGCCGCAGCCAAACTAAGAGATGCGAATAAAATTTTATTCATCTTTGTTCCTTAAATTTAGATTTTTGCGAGGGTGATTATAGCAGGAAAGTCATTAAATATAAGTTATAATTCATCGAAAATTTAAATAAAAACAGCTAAAATCGGCGCTATGAGAACAAAAAAAGATATAAACGCTATCAAAAATTTATTTTTAGAAAATTTCAAAGACGCGGGCAGCGAGCTTAAATTTCGCAACCTCTACGAGCTGCTCGTGTGCGTGATGTTAAGCGCGCAGTGTACCGATAAGCGCGTAAATTTGATCACACCCTCGCTTTTTGAGGCATACCCAGACGTCGCGAGCCTAGCGCAGGCAAATCTAGCCAGCGTAAAAGCGCTCATAAATTCCTGTAGCTTTTTTAATAACAAAGCCGAAAATTTGATCAAGATGGCAAAAAGCGTGATGAGCGAATTTGATGGCGAGATACCAACGACCGAAAAGGAGCTGATGAGTCTAGCAGGCGTGGGCCAAAAGACCGCACACGTCGTGCTGATCGAGCATTTTGGATCAAATTTGATGGCGGTGGATACGCACGTCTTTCGCGTGGCGCATAGGCTAGGCCTTAGCCGGGGCAAGACGCCCGAAGCCGTCGAGCTTGATCTAACCAAAGCCTTTAAAACGCAGCTAAATACGCTTCATCAAGCGATGGTACTTTTTGGCCGCTACACCTGTAAGGCGGTAAAACCAAACTGCAAGGAGTGCTTTTTAAACGAGCTGTGCAGTAGTAAGGATAAGAATTTTCCGTAAAATTTTAGCCTGCAAATGTGGGCTTAAATTTACGCACTTAAATTTGACGGAATTTTAAAATTTGATTCTCGACAGCCGAGTTTGTTGAGAACCGCATTTTATAAAAACCAGTACAAATTTATATCAAATTTAAATACAAGAAGTCGAGACAAAGTATCGTGAGATCGTTTTGAAAGTTATGCAGAAAATTTTAATCAAGACTAGGCATGAAGCCTGTCGCAGATTAAAATTTTCTTCTGCTTGCAGTTGCGAGCAAAGCGAAGCAAAAATCTCTTTCAAAACCAGCGTAGCGACGCCGCAGGCGGGGTTTCTATAAAGATGCTCAAAAGAGGAGCCGCCGTTAAATTTTAATGGCGAAGTATTTTTCTACTTCGCTGCGCTCGTAGCTTTTCAAGAAGTTCTAGACGAGGCGGATTTAAATTTTACGACGGGAGCTACCTCGTCGGTAGTGACCGAGTAAAACTTAAATCCAACGAAGTATAGGACAAAAAGACAAGCTGTCCTAAGCTACTGAAGCCTAGCGATGATATTTCTTACAACCTCCGCCATCATCTCCACCGACGCTATCTCGCAGTGCTCGTTTACCGAGTGAGGCGAGTGGATGTTGGGGCCTATGGAGCAGGCTTGCAGCTCGGGCTGTTTTGCGACCAGTACGCCGCACT
>CAURRL010000211.1:0-3015 GCA_963526895.1 uncultured Campylobacter sp.
GCTCGAGCGTGTATCTCTCCTTATCGGTTAGGGCATATTTGTAATAATCAGCCTGCACTAGCTTAAAATCAGCCCCGTTGATAATAAAGGCTTTATGCTCAGCGCCGTGTCTTGCTTTGGTGGGCTTTAGTGTTACTGCCAGCTTACCCTCGCTTTTGTCCTGGTCGTTGGTTTTGTTGGATAGAAAATATGCAGTATCTACGCTATCGATAAAGGCTGTCGCCCCTTTGTAGGCTTCGTTGTTCTCATCGGGATTTTTGCTTTGTTTGGGTTGATGGTGCAAGAATATTACAGTAGCCCCATTGTCTCTAAACGCCTTTAGGCTGTTGAGGTATGGCATTACTACGCTGTCGCTTCCTAAGTCGCCTCTAATGAAGTCTCTTATGCTATCAATGATAACTAGCGTTCCTTTTAGTTCATTTGGTGCAAGGTTCTCGGCTAGGTCGCTTAATACGCTGTATCGGTCTATCGACTGCCCCTCGCTGTTTTGTTTAAAGAGCGGGTAGTATTCTATCTTTGAATATGTTTTTAGTATTTCATCGACACGCCTGCGTTTTAGCGTGGTGTAGCCGTTGTCGCCGTCTAAATAGATAAGTCTGTTTATCTTTTGTGAGTCTAAGAGCCACACGCCTAAAACTAGAGCCAAAAAGCTCTTACCGCTTCCGCCGGTAGCGTATATCGTCGTTATGCTTTGCTCCATCAAAAAATCGTCTATGAGCCAAACGGGGTTAAAGTTCGCTATCTCATCGGGATAAATCCTAAATTCCGATAAAGAGTTAAAATTTAGCTTTACTTTGCCTTTCTTTTTTACCTCATCGTTTATTTTCTTATCCGGCTTTATCGGAGTATTCTCATATACCGGCTGCGCTTTGGGTGCGTTGATAAAGTCGTCATCTGAAAAATTTAATAATCCGCCGTTCATTCTTAAACCCTCTCTTGTCTTGCTTTGATTTCGGTTTGTAACGCTTTTAAAAGCTCTTTGTGGTTATACTTGCCTGAGAGCTCCACGATTAAATCCCTTAGATCATACCCTTTGGGCTTATCTTTAAACCTGACCTGGTAAAGATCGCCCCCTATGACCGGATAAAGAGCATTAAAGCCGTTTTGACTAGGCTCGTCATTATCTACGAAGCAAATTACGCGCTTACCTTTTAATCCCTCTAATATTTCGCCTTTTAAAGGGCTGTATTCAAATTTAGATATTTCGCCTGCATTTTGAAAACAAACGTAAGAGGCTTTTAGTATCTCAAATAGTCCGACCTCGCCTATACCCTCGGCTATGAATACCACGTCATCGGACTTATTAAAGCGATGAGGTATGAAGCCATTATTTGACCCCTTGGCTCTTATCCACTTTTTGCCCTCGATAATATTACCGGCTTCGTCTCTTAGTCGTCTTGTGGCTATGGCTTGCGTTTTATCGCCGCTTTTTAAAATGATCGCCAGGCTTTGGTGTTTCGTGTTGTAGCCTAGACATTCAATATCTCTTAGCTTCGCGCTGCACGCTCTTAGAAAATTGCACGGATAAAGATCATAAAGCTCGTCGGTTTGTTCCTGCGTGCATAAACTAACCCTTGTATAGGCGTTTAAATACGTCTCCCTTAGCTTTACGGCATATTGACTAAGGTCTATGCTATCCTTTACCTCGCTCGCTTCCTGGTAGCCCTCGCACGGTGCTAAATCCGGCTTATTCAAAGCTACGTTTTTAAAACTATCGATTGATTTCATTTCTCGGCCCTTAGTCTTTTGTAAAGCGGTTCGTAATGCGCTCCCAAAAAATTATTTAGCATTGTTTGCGCTAGCTTCAAATTTCCGGTTAATAGCTCTCTGTTGCTCTCGATGTTATGCAGCTCGTCTTGTGTCAATGGCTGGTAGCCACTTGTGCCTTTTAGCCGGTTATTCTCCTCTATGGTCGCGTCGGTTACCATATCCACTAAGTGTTTTTGAGTTTCAAGCTCTTGCAAGAATTCAATACTTTTGAAAATGAAATCTCTAAATATGCCCTCTTTGTCATTTGTAAAAATAAATTTTGCCGTCTCTTTGGCTTTGGCTACGTCTATTTTTACAAGCTCGGTTAATCCGTATTCATTAGCTCCAGTGTCTATTATCTTTTGTATCTCTTTTGTCATCACTCTACCCCTAAAGCATATTTGACTATTTGTAGGGCCTCTGCTTTCGAGTAGCCTACAATCTCGTTTAAAAAGGCGAATACGTCGCCGCCAAATGTTCCGCCAAAGTCTTTAATGTAGCCGTCTTTATCTATCGACGTGCTAGGCGTTCTCTCGTCTCTAATCTTAAATTTGTAAGTCCTGTCTATGCTGTTAACCGCAATTTATGATTATGCTTGCTACGGCGTCACGGTTTAGATAGGGCTTTAGCTCCTCATATTTTGACATCTTACACCTCATCGACATACTCGGCTATCGCTTCGGCTACTTTGTAGGCGTTTAAATACGCCTGCGCCTTTTTGCGATCTTTGATAAACCTCATCTTGCAATTAGTGCCGTTGGCTCTTTTGTGTGGTCTGCTATCGCTTATGCCTAGCTTCTCGAGTTCTACGAAGTATTGATTAGAGTTGCTTATATGAGCCACGTCTGAGGCTGTTACCTCGCCCCGGTCCAGCATTATCCTTATTAGGATTTGTTTATTCGTGCGTGCCTGTCTCATTGTCTCGCTCCGCATTCTTGCCGTTAAAGAATTGATCGCACTCTAAAGCGTCAAATAGGGTTACTCTCTCACCCACCTTTACAGGCTTTAGGTATCCTTTTTTAGTGTAATTCCAGATTGTGCTTTGACTTACCCCGTAAATCTTTGCCACCTCATAAGCTCTTAGCTTTTTTCTTTCGTGTGTAGTTTGTTTCATTGTATTGACCTTTATTTGTTTTTATTCAAGCTTGATGAGGGTATTGTTGCATAAATTAAATTTTTAGCATAACGATAAAATGGCGTTTTTTGGGTGGGTTTTGAGGTAATTAAAGTATTAAAAAGCTATTGGCTTTTGATGTCAAAATCTAT
>CAURRL010000212.1:0-3012 GCA_963526895.1 uncultured Campylobacter sp.
GACGCCTACGAAAGAAAAGGTAGCTGACTACGATATAAAAGACCCGTTTTTGTGGCAAAAGACGTTTAAGATGATAAAAGAGATGAGCGCCGAGGACGCAGCAAAGCACTCCGAGACTTTTAACACCAAAGAGACGCTGGGGCAGTATGCCTACCTGATGGAAAAGGCAAGCGGATACAAGGATAGTTACTTCGTTATGCCGTTTGTTGATGAGCTTGAAGACATAAACGCGACTAGAAAAGCGCTACTTTACGCGATCGGCAGGCAAGAGAGCCGCTTTATCCCGGCTGTCATCTCGACCTCTTACGCGCTTGGTATGATGCAGTTTATGCCGTTTTTGGCTAACCATATCGGCAAAAAAGAGCTTGCGATCCCAAATTTCGACCAAGACGATATGTTTGACCCGCGCCTTGCCTTAAAATTTGCGGACCACCACTTAAATTATTTGGAGAAATACCTCTACCACCCGCTTTTCGTCGCTTACGCGTATAATGGCGGTATCGGCTTTACTAAAAAAATGCTTCAGCGAGGCGACCTTTTTAACGAGGGTGAGTATGAGCCGTTTTTATCTATGGAGCTAGTGCCCTTCGCCGAGAGTCGCGACTACGGCAAAAAGGTACTTGCTAACTATGTTATTTACCTAGGGATTGTCCGTTCCAGTACATCGATTTCGACACTTTTTGAAAGCTTAAAGACACCTTCTTTGACGGATAAATTTCGAAATCAAGATTGATTTTATCGCTTGAGATTTCTGGTGTGCTGACCTCGAAATACTGAGCCCACGGCACTTCAAAGCTCACTTTTTCTAAAAGCGGATCGTTGGCGGTCAGGCGTCTAACCAAGATGCCTCGCTGCGAGCCGTTTGCGATAAAGCTCTCATCTAAAATTTTAGCCTCTTTAGGATGCACGGCCACGACGAATTTCTCTCTTTTTTGTTCATCGATTAGCTCGCTATAGATCGGGTTTAGATAGGTCGCGACGATTAAGATATTCGTATCGGCATCTATGATCTCAGATTTGCTCGTGTAGGCTAAAAGCTCGTTTTTTAGCGGCTCGTGGATATATTTTTTATCCGCGCATCCGACTAGCGCCAAAATAAAACTTAAAAAAAATACGCTCTTTTTCATTTTAAAAACCTCGCTAAATTTGGCCTTATTTTAGATAAATTTTGCTTTTAAAAAGCCTAAATTTGCTATAATCCGCGTAAATTTCAAAAATTCGGAGAAAAATGAAAAAAGCGGCGATGGCGTTTTCCGGACCTTCAAATAGCGGCAAAACTACGCTTATTTTAAAGGTCGCCAAAAAATTTATCGATGACGGGCTAAAAGTCGTGATCATCAAGCACGACCCAGGCGACAAGGCGAGGTTTGACGTCGAGGGCAAGGATAGCTACAAATTTGCTCAAATAGGCGCCGAGGTCGCGGTCATGAGTCCAACGCGTACGACCTTTTTCTCGCAGGAGAGCAAGAGCGTGGACGACGTAGTGGCGATGGCTGGCGAGTTTGATTTGCTGCTGGTAGAGGGGCTAAAGACCCTGCCGCTACCGCGCATCAGCGTGTTTAAGGACGAGATAAACGAGGATTATCTTAGCTTTTCAAACGCGATCGCAAGCTACAAAAGAGACTACGTCATAGATAAGCCAAACTTCGATCTAGACGATACGCAGGCTATCTGCGAGTGGATATTAAAAAACGCAAAGGTGTTAAAATGAACGAAATTTTCGAAACGATTAAAAAGATCGCCGTAAAAATCGGCGAAGAGATAAAGTACGCAGATCTAGGTTACACCGACCACGCTAACGCCACGGGCGATACGCAGCTAAAGCTAGACGTGAGAAGCGACGAGATCATCACTGCCGAGTTTGCAAATTTAGCCTGCGTAAAAGCGCTCGTTAGCGAAGAAAAAGAGGATATGCTGGCGCTAAACGAGAGCGCGAAATTTATCGTCGCCTACGATCCGCTAGACGGCTCTAGCCTGGTGGATGTAAATTTTTCCATCGGCTCGATTTTTGGCATTTACGAAAACGAGCTAACGCCGCAAAATCTAAAAGCCGCAGCCTACGTCGTTTACGGCCCGCGCCTAGAGCTCGTGCTTTGCGAGGAGGGGACGGCTCCCGTGCTTTACCGCCTGGGCAGGGACGGCGAGTTTAAATTTATCAAAAACCTAGCGCTCGCGCAAAAAGGCAAGCTAAACGCCACGGGTGCGACGCAAAAGGGTTGGAGCAAAACTCACGCTAAATTTATCCGCGAGCTGTTTTTGCAGGGATACCGCCTCAGATACTCCGGCGCCATGGTTAGCGACCTGCATCAAATTTTACTAAAAGGCGGCGGGCTATTTAGCTATCCTGCCACGAGCGACGCGCCAAATGGCAAGCTAAGAGCGCTATTTGAGGTGCTACCGTTTGCATTTATATATGAGCGCGCGGGCGGTGCGACTAGCGACGGATACTCGGCGACGCTTTTTGATATGAAAGTAGAAAAAATCCACCAAACCACGCCTTGCTTTTTCGGCTCCAAAGATGAGATAAATTTACTGCATAAATTTTACGGAAGCGCGAAATGAGCGAACACACAGCGGACGTAACTCAAAAAGACGAATTTGAGCTGGAGCTTGATCGCCAAAGAGAAATTTTACAAGCCTGCCAGCGCAAAAAAGGGCTAAGCTCGTGCTTTGCCTGCGAGGCGATGTTTGAGTGCAAAACCCGCAAAAACTACGTGGACGCCGTATATAGCTCGATGTCTAAAGGCGACGGCGGCGGATTTGATTTTTAAATTTAAAAAGGAAAGATATGAATACGACTTATATTACGACCCCGATTTATTACGTAAATGACGTGCCACACATCGGACACGCCTACACGACCGTGATCGCGGACACGATGGCGAGATTTGCGAGGCTAAAGGGTGATGATACGTACTTTATGACCGGCACCGACGAGCACGGGCAAAAGATCGAGCAAGCCGCCGCAAAAAAGGGCTACACGCCGCAAGTCTACGCCGATGAGATAAGCGC
>CAURRL010000213.1:0-2998 GCA_963526895.1 uncultured Campylobacter sp.
AACCCCTTGCTATTACGGGCTTTGCAAGGCTTTTTATTTCATTTTTTTAAATTTTAGTCTTTTTTGTATTTTTATCCTTTTTATCGGTTTATTTTAGTTTTTTAGGCAGAGTTTCGCATACGTTAAAAAACTAAAAAACTGAAAAAAAATAACGCTCTAAACCCATAAAATATGTGCTTTTGAGTTTTTTAACCTTTTTAAAAAACTGAAAAAAACTGAGCTTTAAGAAAAAAACAAGATTAAGACCTCATTCCTGCCTTTAAATGAAAAAATACAAAACAGACCACCCCAAAAATAAAAGCTACAATCAAATAAAAAGGTTTAGTTTTTTTGGCAAAAACAATAAATTAAAACCTCATCTTATGCGAACAAAAGAACGATAAAGCCAAAAAGTAGTAAAAATCACAGCCTACAATCAATCAAAAGAGCTTGACCAATACAAAAGACATCAAAAAGAGTTAAAATCAAACAGGGGGCTTTATTTTGCGTTTAAATGCGTATTGTTAATTTTTGGCGTATTTTCTAACAAATAAAAGGCGATATGTTAAAAAAAAGAAAATGCGATAAGGTTAAGAGAATACGCCCCGCCCCTCAAAGGGCGGAGGCGGCAGCATACGCGATCAAAAGCTTTTTAGCCCTGTGCCGTGCGCTTAATTTTCAGGCGTCGAGCGAGCAGCCTAAAAATCGTCATTCCACAAAAAAATGGAACGCAAAACCAAGCCGGGTATTTGCCATTCTCAAAAAAGAGAAACGCATTTATTCAGAAAAATCTGAAAAAAGGTTATCCACAAAAAAAGGGAAAACCTGCCAGCCGAATATTTGACCCGTTAAAGCTAGACGAGAAACAATCAAGCCCAAAAAGCTACCTACATTTAACGTAGGGAGCTTATTTACGTAAATGACAAGGCGTTTTAGGTTTCTTAACGAACGCAATTTTACGTCCGTTAAAGCTAGGTGAGTTTAATTCATAGAGCTAAAAGCTAGGTAAGTTTAACTTAGGTAGCTAAACGCATTTTTGCGTTGAGTGATAGCAAAGAGCAGATTTGAAGCGGTGAAAAAATGGAGTTAGGGGCGATGAGGTTAAAGGTCTTTAGTTAATTCTTTGATCTTTTCGTAGCGTGTGGATTTTTCGTAGCATACCAAAAACGGCTCAACCCAAGACGGAATAGGCTTTTTTTCGTCATTCCAGTTGTAAATACTGCCTGCGTTTAGTTTTGTTAAATTTGCAAAATCATTGACCGATAAGCCCAAATCGCTCAACCTCTTTAAAAAATCGCTTTTTAGCATTTTTGCCCTTTTAAATTTTAGCTAATTGTATCATTTTTAATCAAAAATGTAAAATATTATTAAAATACTTCATCAAAGATTGTAAAAACACTTGACTTATTAAATCAAAGATGATATTATTTCATCAAATATTTAATCAACGATGAAAACTTACCACAAAGGAGACCTAATGACACTAAGTTTTGACGATGCATTCGACGTAGAAAACGAATTGCCCGATGCGCTTTGCGCAATAGCATACCTCGTAGAGGCTTTGCCGCATTATCAGAAAGCCGTAGGAACGAACGAGAAAGCGGAGCAGAATGTAAATTATTTTCTATCGACGCTAATAGGCGGAGCTGCAATAGCTACCCAAGGCTACATTGACGAGAAAGTGAAAGGAGCGAAGAAATGAAATTCACATTTGAAATAAATGACGAACTAGACCTAGCGAATGAAGTGCCAAGCACGCTAAACAACATCAGCACGTTAGTATTAGCTTTGCCGTATCTTCAAAAGGCTACAAATATGAACAGCGATGTAATTATAAATGCAGGCTATTTTCTAAGCGGCGTTATTGATGATATTGCGGAGGCCGTAAGTCAATATGCAGAAAAGAAGCTAACCGAAAAAAAAGAGGAGGAAAAGAAATAACAATCCTAACCAATTCAGACAGACCGACAATTAAAAGCTTTTGTGAGTTTATCATAGAGCAAAACAACGGACGAGCCGAAGCAGACGAACAGACGCTTTACGATGTAGCCTATTTGCTCTTTTATGAGCGCGGCGCGATAAAGCACGAAAACGAGAGGGTATTAAAGGGAAACACCGTATTAAATAAACGCCTTGCTGAACTCAATCAGCAAAACGCGGAGCTAAAAGACGGGATTGCTTATTTTTATGACGAGCTAGCCAAAAGCGCGGTTAAAATCCAAAATTTGCTAGCCGATAAGATGATACTAAAAGATAAATTGAACGAGCTAGAGCAGGATCTAATCAAACTAAAAAGCAAACTAAGCCAAAGGTGCGACGCGTAAGCGAAACTAACCAGCACCCCACAAAAAAAGGACACACAATGCAAACATCGCAAGAAATATCACAAATGAGCCATACGGCTTTAACAGACGCCCTGATCGGGGCACACGAGATAATCGAGGATTTATCCAATAGGCTCGATCAGGCGGAGCAGGAGCTCAAGACCAGAATAGAGCAGAGCGCGAAGCTAGGCGAGATTAACTCACGCTACCAGTTTATCCAACTTACGTTAGCGCAGTATCGCGAGGGATTGATAAGCGCGGACGATTTCGTAAAGAAAATAACCGCTTATGATGACAAGGGCTGGGAAATAGTCAAAGGTGCAAGCAATGAACAAAAGAGACTTTAACCAAGCTTTGAGATATTTAGCTAAGGGCGCAGACGCGCCCAACTATTCTCAGTTAAAAGATTTCGCCTTTAGGTTATGGACTAGCTTACATAAGCGAGGTATTGAGCTAGACCGAGCAAGAGGCGACAAGGCGCGCGAAGCGTTTAAAGCAGAGGTAGCAAAGAGAGAGGCAAAGGGAATGGCAGACGCCTTATTTGAAACGGGCTTACAAGCATACCGCCTCTTTAATTATTACGCCAAAGAGTGCGAAAAGCTAGAGGAGCAAATAAAGCACCTAAGCGAGCTAAACGACAGCTACAAGAGCAAATCACGCCAAAAGGTAGCTACACGTGGCATAGCGATCTAAAG
>CAURRL010000214.1:0-2978 GCA_963526895.1 uncultured Campylobacter sp.
TGACAAAACCAAGGCAAGCGCTCATCTAGTCAAATTTAACGCTCTACTGTAGTCGCCAAAATTTAAAGTAGAAATTTGCAAATTTAACCGAATATAACGCCAAATTTGAACATAGAAAGTTAGGGCGAAGTATCTTGAGACGGTTCTTGGGGTTGTGCAGCTAAAATTTTGCGTAAACTAGACTTCTGCTAGAAGTCGCTAGCAAAGCGAAGCAAAAATAGTCTGCCGAGCGAAATTTTAGCAAACCACACAAAAGCACTCCAAAATACAAGCCGTTTTGTTCTAGATTATTCAAAAATATTTTTGTGTAAAATTTCCTCCAGCACCACCGTCGCGTAGCTGCCTTTTTGTAGCGTGAAATTTATCGTAAAATGCGCCTTTTCCTCGTTGTATTTGTAACCGGCATCCTCCAAATAACACCACGCAAAGCGCCTTGAGCCCGTCATCTTGGCTTTATATTCATTTGCCTGCGCGAAAATTTGATCCTCTACTACCTTCGCCGCGCCCTGCGCCTCGTACGCCTTTGCGCCTGCGATCAGCCCGCAGCTAGTGATATCTCTCGCGTCAAAGCGCGCGCCTTCCGCATCCAAATCCTCGCACAAAAAGCATTTACCGTGCGGGTAATGCCCCAAAACTTCGCCCTCAATAAGCTTAAAAAATCTCTTTTGCGATTTTAAATTTTTCAAAATCGCGCCGTCAAGATACGGGTAAATTTGAGCTAGCTCAGAGAGGCTAAAATCCTGCGCAAACCTCGAAATCTCCACGCGTTTGCTAAGCCAGCGGTTAAAAAGATCGCTTTGATATGCCGAGATCAAAAAATCGTTTAGCTTTGGATTTTTGCTCTTTTTGCCGTTTACGGTGCCTGATTTTAGCAGCTCCAGCCCGCTTTGCGCGTTATCGCCGTATTTGCCGAAACGCTGATAGCCAAAGTAGTTTGGATAGCCCGTCTCGTCAATGTTTCGCACGGCTTGCTCAAGCTTGGCGGCCTCGCTAGGCATCACTTTTTTTAGGCGGATGAAAAAGCTATTGCCCTTTAAATGCCCGATGCGAAGCTTATTGTCATGCGCGGCGATGCTTAAAATTTTCATCTTTTCGTGGCTAAAATTTGCAAGAGTCGCCTCAAATTTACGCGGCATCGAGATAAACTGCGTCGTCATGCCCTGCTTATCTTTTAGCCCCGCGTAGCCAAAATCCCGCATCTTTACGCCGCTAACCTCGCTTAGAGCGTGTAAGGCTTCTTGCGTCGTCATATCTTTTTTGCAAATTTCAACGATGAGGTGCTCGCCCTGCCCGCTAAATGTGTAAAGCGGGATCTCGCGCACAACAAAATCGTCCGAGTTTTTACTAAAATACGCGTTGATGGGCGCGTGAGTGAGCGCGTAAAGAGGCTTAAAAATGGTGGTTTCTTGCATTGCTTTTAAATTTTCCTTTCGTGATTTTAGCAAAGATCGTGATTTTAGTGCGACTTTTGTGAGCGAGGCTGAGGATTTTGGCGCGATTTTTCGGACTAAATGTAAATAAAATCTCGTACTCCTCACCGCTATTTAGTTCGTGTTTGCTTAGCCGCTTGATAAATTTAGCACCACACCGACTCTGCGCGCAAAGCTTGGCTAGATCGGTGCAAAGCCCGTCTGAGAGGTCCATAGCAGCGTTTATCTTATCCGCTGCGGCGTAGAAAAATTTATCTTTTAAAACAGGCCTTTTAAAGCGCGAATTTGACGCGACCCGTCCGCCGTTTAAAAGCGTCCTAAGCCCTTTTAGACTCTGCCCGAGCTCGCCCGTAAAAGCAACCAAGTCGCCTTTTTTCGCGCCGCTTCGTAAGATCGCCTTGCCTCGAACGTGCGAGATAACCGTAACGCTAAGTAAAATTTTATCGCTACCGATCGTGTCGCCGCCGATGATAGTGACGCCGTACTCGTCGCAAACGTCGGAAAATCCTTTATGTAGCGCCGATATCTGCGCCGCACTTGTTTTTTTGGGTAGCCCAAGTCCAAGAAGCGCAAATTTAGGCTCGGCGTTCATCGCGACGGCATCGGAGAGATTTACCAGCATCGCCTTGCGCGCGATCTCCTCCATACTGAGCCATCCTGCTAGGAAGTGCGTCCCCTCGCAAAAAAGATCCTTACTATACACCCATTTGCCGCGCTCATGCGCCACTACAGCGCCGTCGTCGCCGATGAAGGAGTTGCTAAATTTATCGATTATTAGGCGTTCTTTATCCATTTTGCGATTTTATAAAATTCGGGCTAAAAAGGCGCTTGAAAAACGAATTTATTTAAGCGGCTCGGCAAATTTAACATCTCAAATTTGCCTAGTTTAAATCTATCCGAAAATCTCAAATTTACTAAACAGCTCGGGTTCGTCTTTTACTATGCCACACTTAACCAGATCCGCTACCACGTCTCGGTCGCAGTCGGTTTGCAGCGGCCAGCCGCGCGTATAGCCCTCGGCCTCGCCTTTTGCAGTGGCGTCGATGCAGACCGCACCCTCACGCACGTAGATATCGCGCAATGCGTCGATATTATTTGTCACGCGCCAAAGCATCATATATGGATTTTCCAGGCGGTTTTCAGAGCCGACGAAAACGAGTAGCTTAAAGTGCTCTTTAAATTTCAAAAGCTCTTCAAAAACCTCTTTTACAAGGCGGTTTTTGTCAAATTTGACGACACAAATCGGCGTTTTTGTATTTGTTTTAAACTGCGCTAGCTGCGTTAAATTTGGCTCTACTTCTTTAAATTTAGCCAGTAGCGCGGCATCATCCAAAAGCACCGGCGCAGGCGTAGAAAAATCCTGCGTAGCGTCGATGCCCAGCTTACCGCCAAAGCACGAGTTCGGGCTCGCGTGATCGAGCTGATCGCACACGCCCTCGCTGATTAGCAGGCTTTTATCGCCGAAGCGGTTTAAAACATGCTTCGTAAGTGCGTCGTAATCGCTCAAATTTGGCGCATCATCGCCGACGAAAACCGCGTGCTTTACAA
>CAURRL010000215.1:0-2977 GCA_963526895.1 uncultured Campylobacter sp.
TCCTTAACGTCCTCTTCGTTCACAGAAGTAAATCTTAAAGGTTTCATGGCTGATTCCTAGTTATTTTAGTGCTTTCATTATGTCTTCAAATGCCGTCACAAACTGCTTTAAGCCGTCGTTTAGCAAGTCTTTGTAAACCTTCTCCATATCTATGTCGGCTCTTTTTACCACGCCGAAAAATTTCTCTATACTGTCGTCGCTAACAGCTGTTTTTGGTTCGTTTTTGCTCGCGATAAAGGCCTTGATAGTATCAAGCGGGGCCGTATTTACCGCATTTTGATACATCAGCTCTTTTACGTAATAATCTTTTGCCAGCTCATCGCCCTTTACGCCCGTGCTAGCAAATAGCGCGCGCGTCGTCGGCAAGTTTTTATTTTCTATGATTTTGTAAATTTTAGTTGCATTCATGATGCCAATTTGTCCCGTCGGCAACGAGTTTTCGCGCATTTTTTCATCCAATAAGCGATCAAATCTGCTAACAAAAATACTAATCACGCTTTTTGGTAGCGGTGTTAGCGGAAATTTCTTCTCATAAGCATTCACGCCCTCTTCAAAAGCGTCTAAACACGCTATGGCTTGCTCAGGCGAGAAAATCAGCGTCGCGTTTACTGCGATACCGCGCGCGGTTAATGCGCTCATCGCTTCAAAACCCGCTTTTGTCGCAGGAATTTTAATCATGACGTTTGGCATGCCGATCTCCGCGTGCAGCCTAGCGCCCTCGTCCACCGTAGCTGCGGCGTTATCGCAAAAGCTAGGATCGACCTCGATGCTAACAAATCCGTCGTCGCCGTTTGCATAATGTCTCAAAAGCTTGGTTGCGGCTATCTTAATGTCTTGCACCGCAAGCGCCTCGTAAAGCGCCTTTGGGTATTTTTTGCCCATTTGGCCGATGACGTCTTTGTAGGAGTCCGATAAAAACGCAGCCTTAAAAATGGACGGGTTTGAGGTCACGCCGTTAATAGCGCCGATTTGGAGCAAATTTTCAAACTCGTCTTGCAAAAAGTCGCGCTCGATAAAGTCGCACCACAATGAAAAATTTATATCGTTATTAAACATTTTTCTTGCCTTTTTATATCAAATTTATGATCTCGCGCAAATCTTTTTTATCCACGCAACAAGTTGCCGCTTGCCTCAAAATTTTCTTCGCGCAAAACGCGATTTTTAAATTTGAATGCTCAAACATTGATAAGTCGTTGGCGCCGTCACCCACGCTCATCGTCTGCTCTTTTGAGATACCGAGCAAATTTTGTAAATTTACAAGCATGGCACCCTTTGAAAAGCCAAACATCATCTCGCCGCCCACGAGTCCGGTTAGGACGCCATCTTTGTGGTGCAGGATATTGGCGAAGCTAGCGTCAAATTTGAGCTTTTCTTGCGCTCTGTCCGTACCTGAGTGAAATCCGCCACTAAAAACAACAACCTTGATGCCTTTGTTTTTTAGATGTGCAATCAACTCGGCGGCTCCGGGCATGAGCGGCAAATTTGAGCAAATTTTATCTACTTTAGCAAGCTCAAGCCCCTTTAAAAGCGAAACTCGGTGCGTTAAACTCTCAAAAAAATCAAGCTCGCCCGCCATCGCTTTTGCAGTTATTTCGCTGACCTCATCGCCCACACTTTTTGCTGCAGCTAGAAAATCTATCGTCTCGCCGTCCATCAGCGTCGAATCAAAATCAAATACGCAAAGCTTTATCAAATTTGATCCTAGAAATCGCGTTTTAGCAACGTTTCGACTTTTAAAATCGTAAGGATATTGTTATCTCTTTTGCCGATACCGTAGATCATGCCTTTATCTTTTAAAAGCGTTTCAGGCGGCGGATCGATCCTGTTTTGCTGTATTCTGATAGCTTCGGTTAATCTATCGATCACAAATCCCGCTACGTTATCGCCCTCTTTCATAACGATATATCTCGTACTTGGGCTAGGTTTTGCGGCGTTTAGAGAAAATTTCTTTCTCAAATCAATTAGCGGGATGACGCTACCGCGCAGGTTAAACACGCCCAAAACATAGTCCGGCACGCTAGGCACGCGAGTGTATTCGATCGGTTTAATGATCTCTTGGATGTTTAAAATAGGTATCGCGTACTCCTCGTCGCCCACGATGAAACCGACTAGCTGGACGATCTCCTCGCGTTCTTTTTCGCTCGGATCCATCACCTGACTTTTTTGTTTTTTTAGAACCTGATTTAGTTTGTCGTTCATGTTCTATCCTATTAGTTTGATATTTTTTCTAACTACGTTTTCAAGGTAATCCGACGAATACGGCTTGGTGATGTACTCTGTCATTCCTACCTCCACGCCTCTTAGTCTGTCGGTCTTTGACGTCCTTGAAGTTACGGCTATTAGCGGTAAATTTCTATATTTTGAATACTTTCTAATCTCAGCCGCCAGCGTGTAGCCGTCCATTCGCGGCATCTCGATATCGATTAGCATCGCATCAAGCGCATGTTCGCCTGATTTTACGATAGCTAGAGCCTCGACGCCGTTAGTAGCCTCAATCACCGTTACGCCAAGAGGAGCTAGTGATTTTTGCATTATCGTTCTATCCATCTTCGAGTCGTCGACGATCAGCACTTTGTAATCGCTTGGTTTTTCTTTAACGCTCTTTGAGGCTTCCATGCTGGCTTTTATGTCTACTTTTATATCTTTTGCCATCTCCATCATCATACCTACGTCGATAATGAGCGTTACACGGCCGTCGCCTCTTATCGTTGCACCGGCGATTCCAGGGATATTTTGCAGATAATCGCCCATTGATTTTATGACGATCTCCTCCTGTCCCACGAGGCTATCTACGATGATGCCCAGCTTCGCCTCCGCTACGCCGATAACAACCACATAGGTCTGATCTCCGCCATCAAAGACTTGCTTGACGCCAAAGATATCAGATAGCTTAACCAGCGATAGTACCTCGTCGCGTAGTCTGAGCACGTTTTTACCGTCGATCGTATATATATCGTCGATCGGTACGCGCACGGTC
>CAURRL010000216.1:0-2974 GCA_963526895.1 uncultured Campylobacter sp.
TCTTTGTATTTTATATACGATATGAAAAAGCTATTTTTATTAGCTTTGCTTAATTCCGTTGGAAAAATTTTATTATTAGAAAAAGCATAAGAGGTCTGCAGATACGGATCGTATGTGACTATGCTTCCTGTATCGCCTTTGTTTTTTGTCATAGTTTAAATTTCCTCCAAACAAATAATCAATTGTATGATTGCAAAAAAATAATAGAACCCACAACCAATGGCGTTATTATAGCACAAAAATTAGGCAACTTAATAATTATTTATAAAATATTCAAGCTTTTTATAGTTTTTTTGTCTTTTCGCCAGTCTTTTTTAACGACTACAACGAGCTTTACGAGGATTTTTTGTCCCGTAAAATTTGATATTAACTTTCTTGAATTTATCCCGATTCTTTTGATGGTTTGTCCATTTTTTCCGATAATCATAGATTTATGTATCTCGCGCTCGGTGATTATGGTGGCATAAATTTCAGTTATATCTGGTTTTTCTTTGACTTTGTCTATGAGCACGTCGGTAGAGTAGGGGATCTCGTCGCTTAGATTATCATAGAGCGCCTCTAGGATAAATTCACGAAAAATTTCCTTTTCATTTGTCGGCGTTAAGAATTCCGGATCGTAAAAATACTCGTGTTCTGGCAAAAGCTTGCAAATTTCATCTAAAAGCGGCTTTTTGTAGGTTTGCTTTTTGACGCTAAAAGGCAAAAGCGCTGTAAATTTATCTTGGAATTTTTGATATTGTGTGATTTTTTCCAACACCTTGGCGTTTGAGGCTTCATCAACCTTGGTGAGCACCAAGATATGAGGTTTTTGCGGATTTAAATTTAAAAATTTAACGTAGTCGTCTATGCTGTCGTGAATGGGCGCCAAAAAGACGATCGCATCGCAGTCGCCCATGGATTTTATCGCTTCGTTTATCATGAGCTTGTTTAGTGTTTTGTTGCTCTCGTGAAGTCCCGGCGTATCTGTAAAAACGATCTGATCCTCACCGTTCATCACGATACCGCTGATTTTTCGCCTCGTGGCGTTTTGCTTGTGCGAGACGATGGTGATCTTCGCATCAAGCAAAAAATTTAAAAGCGAGCTTTTGCCTGCATTCGTACGACCAATGATGCTTACAAAACCTGATTTCATAAGATATATCTCGCCAAGTCTTGATCCTCGACGACGTCTGATAGGCGCTTTTCTACGAGAGCTTTGTCTACTTTTACTGTTTCGCCGCCGTGCTCGTTAGCTTCAAAGCTGATATCCTCGATCACGCGCTCGATCACGGTATGCAGGCGTCTAGCACCGATATCTTCCATTTTTTCGTTGGCGTTTTGAGCGATTTTAGCGATAGCTTTTATAGCGTCATCCGTAAATTTAAGCTCCACGCCTTCTGTTTTTAAAAGCGCTTCGTACTGCTTAAGTAGCGAATTTTTAGGCTGAGTTAAAATTTGATAAAGTGCATTTTCATCTAGGCTATCAAGCTCGACTCGCAGCGGGAAACGCCCCTGAAGCTCCGGGATTAGATCACTTGGCTTACTGATGTGAAAGGCGCCCGCGGCGATAAAAAGGATGTGGTCGGTCTTTATGGCGCCAAATTTGGTAGTCACGGTCGAACCCTCCACGATAGGTAGCAAGTCGCGCTGTACGCCTTCTTTACTCGGATCTTGTCTGCCTGAGTTTCCGGAGCTTACCGCGACCTTATCGATCTCGTCGATAAAGATTATGCCCTCGTTTTCTGCTCTTCGCACGGCTTCGGTTTTGATGCTCTCCATATCTAAAATTTTATCGCTAGCTTCGTTTTTGAGCGCCTCTTTGGCATCTTTTACCTTCATCTCTTTTTTGACGGTTTTGTTGCTTAGGCCGATGATTTTGACGAAACTCTCTTGCATCTGCGCCATATCGGGCGGCACATTCGCGCCCGCGTCAAAGCTATTTTGCACGACCTCTATCTCGATGCTTAGATCGTCTAGATCGCCGTTTTCTAGCCTACTCATCATCTTTTCGTAGCTTTTTTCGTAGTCGGCTTTTTTCTCTTCGCTGGCACCAGTCGGTAGAGGCGGCAGGAGTTTTTTTATTATCTTATCTTTTACGTATTCGTCGATTTTCTCGCGGTTTTTCTCGCGCTGTTCGGCTTTGACCAAATTTACCGACGCAGCCGCCAGGTCGCGCACCATGCTCTCCACGTCGCGTCCTACGAAACCAACTTCGGTGTATTTGCTAGCTTCTACTTTGATAAACGGCAAGCCCATCATCTTTGACAAACGCCTTGCGATCTCGGTTTTGCCCACGCCAGTCGAGCCTATCATCAGGATGTTTTTTGGCATGATATCGTCTTGCATCGTTTTATCTAGTTTCATCCTGCGGTAGCGGTTTCGTAGTGCGATGGCGATGATCTTTTTGGCGTCTTTTTGCCCGATGACGTAATCGTCTAAAAATTTCACTATCTCTTTTGGGGTTAAATTCATCTTTTCTCTATTCTAAAACGTAGGTTTTTATGTTCGTGTTCGTGTAAATGCAAATTTCGCCCGCGATCTTTAGGCTCTCTTTTACGAGCTCCTCTTCGTCGATCTGGGCAAATTTATCAAGCGCACGGGCTGCTGATAAGGCGTAGTTGCCGCCACTTCCGATAGCGGCTATCTTGCCATCCTCTGGCTCTACGACGTCACCCGTTCCGCTTAAAAGGAAAATTTTCTCTCTATCAAGTACCAGCATCATGGCTTCTAGCTTGCGCAGATATTTATCCTTGCGCCACTCTTTGCTAAACTCGATCACCGCTTTTAGGAGGTCGCCTTTAGCGTGTTCGAGGTTGTTTTCAAACATATCAAAGAGATTAAACGCATCGGCGGTGCTGCCAGCAAAGCCTGCTAGGACCTTGCCGCCATGGATTTTGCGGATTTTTACCGCGTTGCCTTTTAGTACCGTGTTGCCAAAGCTCACTTGTCCGTCGCCGCCGATGACCGATTTGTTTTTGCCTTTATAGGCTAAAAT
>CAURRL010000217.1:0-2963 GCA_963526895.1 uncultured Campylobacter sp.
AGCTCATCTGTGCTCAAATTTGAGCCAGTTGCCGTTGCCACGGCTTTGTTTGCGGCCGTGTCTTTTTTGAAAGAAAAAACGATAAATTTGCCACCGTCTAAGGACTGTTTTACCTTTAGCGCGCCTTCTTCTAGCCAAAACTCGCCGATAGGACCCAGCGCGTATTTGCCAGCACCTATGCTTTTAAAGGTGTAGCTTGCCGCGCCGCTTTTGCACGCGCCGTCCTCGCCTACGGAGCTAAGGCCTAGCTTTGCCTCGCGGTCGCTAACCTCGAAAAACGAATCCTCAAAGCACTTCTGCCCCGCCGTTTGCACCTCCTGCCCGTCTATGTTTGCCGAGACGATGCTCCATTTGCCGTCCAGTTCGCCGGCGATTAAATTTAATCCGAGGCAAAACGCCGCGATGGTCGCGAAAAGCTTGACCGTAAATTTGAGACCGTTCATATTTACCCTTTTTTTGAAATTTGCAAATCAAAATTGATAGCCGATTTTAACATCGGGAAATAAATTTAAAGACGACCTAAATCAAGAAAAATTATGAAAAAACTAAAGTAAGCTGAGCTCTAACTTAAAAATGCATCTATAAATCACGCTACTTAGCTCACCGCCGCCAAGAAAATCCAAATGATCTGCCGTATTGCTTCATCCATATCGTAAAAAAGCGGGATCGGTAACACGCTCTTAAAAATGCTGCAAAATGGATATTTATAGTTTTTATTGCGCTCAAAACGTATTCAAATTTAAACTATAGGCACGTAAAATTAGTATTTGCTTGTAGTCAAATTTGAGCCCAGACAAAGCATCGCGAGTGCTGAGCGAATTTTACGACGGCTTCTAAATCGGTAGATAAATTTTAGAAATTAAGGAGTAAATTTAAAGAGAAATTTGAGCCCGGAGTCGGGCTCAAATTTTAGTGTAGGCTAGACCAAACTTTGCGTTTCCAAAGCCATCCGAAGATGCCGAAAATCAGGAAGTAAATCATCACATTTATGCCTAGACTTTCGCGCTCGGCTTTTTTAGCGTCGCCCGCTTTTGCCATGTAGGCTACGACTTTGTCCTCGCTAGCTTTATTTAGACCTACGCGAGGCATCGAGGTGCCAGGTAGCATTTTTTGCGTGTCGTTTATAAATTTATGCAGATAATCATCGCCTTTTGAGCGGATCATCATTGATAAGTCAGGAGGGTTTGAGCCCATGTAGGCGGCCAACTTTACGCGGTTAGTTAGAACGTATTTGTTTTCGTACTTCATGTCGTGGCATCTTTGACATGCGTCGCGAAATACCTGTTCGTCGCTAACTTCTTTAGGCGCGATAGACTTTAGATACGCGACTATATCAGCGATCTCGGCATTTGGATCTTCTCCGCCCGCTCCGAAAAAGGCCGGCATCGGATAAGGCTTTTCGTCGTTAAATTTATGCGTTAGTTTTAGTGCCTTGGTCGGATCTTTGATAAGGGCTGCCAAGAAATGCTCGTCGTATATCGCTCCCGCGCTGCTAAGATCGGGCGGCACTACGCCGTACGCTTCGCTAAGTTCAGCAGCGCTCATAGCTGTAGGCATACCCGCAGCCTCGACTCCGTGACAGCCGGCACAGCCCGCGTTTGCAAAGGTTTCTGCGCCTTTAGTCGCGTCGCCTTTGGCTAAATTTATAGCCTTTATATCGTTCCAAAACGCAGTGTAGTCTTCGAGAGATTTTTGTGCCTCTTCGAGATCTTTTTGTGCTCCGGCGACTTTTTTCTCGTCATTCAGAGCTTTTGTCGCATCAAGGGCTTTTTGTCTAGCTTCTACTACGGATTTGGCTTGATTTATATCCTCGGCGCCAAAGTCGTAATCGGCCGCGCCGACGTGCGGATGCATGACGTTATGCGCGTAAGGCTCGATACCCCAGTATGTTACGCCGGTTAAAATAACTACGATTATGAAAATTTTTAACTCTCTCATTTTACCGCTCCTTTTTTCTCAAGAGTCGTTATGATAGGTAAAACGACAAAAAGCAGAACAAAAAACGTAATGGTCGAGTAAAATCCTATCCATGAGTTTGAAATACCAAGCGTCATGCCGTCGGCAGGTAGCTTACCGAAGATCGTAAGCACGATCATATCGACCACTAGCAACCAGAACCATACGAAAAAGCCCTTTCTCTCGTGAGCCGGAGCCACGACGTCGCTTCTATCGTAAAGCGGCATGAAAAATAGAGCTACGCCTGCGATCGCAAACGCGATAAGGCCGATGTTGTAAGCTTTAAAGCCGAAAATATCGAAGAAAAATCCGCGTAAAATCTCATACTGCCACAAGAAATACCACTCAGGATAGATGTGTGGAGGGGTTTTTAGAGCGTTGCCTGGCTCGAAATTTATCGGATCCATCGCAAAGTTGAAATGGAAACAGACTAAATAGAAAAAGAAAATCATGAAAAAGCCGATGTACATAAAGTCTTTTGCCAAAAATCCCGGCCAAAACGGAATAACTTTAGCATTTTTCTTATCGCCGCTTAGATATTTTTCGGCCTCGACATCAAAGTCTATCTCTTCGCCCGTTTCATTATTTACGTGCGGGACGCGAAGGGTGTAAAAGTGTATAGCGACGACTGCTATAAGCACGATTGGCAGCAAGCAGACGTGAAGCATAAAAAATCTCGTCAAAGTCGGATCGCTAACGGCATAGTCGCCTCTGATCCACTCGACTACCGCGTCCCCGATAACCGGGATACCGCCGAATAAATTCGTGATAACCATCGCCGCCCAGTAGCTCATCTGACCCCACGGAAGCATATATCCGCTAAAAGCCTCGGCTGAAAATAGAATGAAGAGCAACATACCGCTCACCCAAATCATCTCGCGACCTTTTTTGTAAGAGCCGTAGTAAATCGCCGTAAAGGTATGTATGTAGATGATTAAAAATACGACCGAAGCCGCAACCGCATGTATGTGACGCCATAGCCAGCCGTACTCGACCTCTTTCATTAT
>CAURRL010000218.1:0-2924 GCA_963526895.1 uncultured Campylobacter sp.
AAAAATTCGCTCATTGCTCCGCCTCTAATTTTTCAAATTTATTCTCTTTTACGGCGGTCGCGCGCTCTTTACTTTCGGCGGTTAGTTTGGCGAATTTAAATCCCTTCTCCGCCACGTAAATCGCAAAATCAGGGCAGTGCAGCTCGCACTCTCTACACCCGATACAGGCCTCCGGGTGTACCACTTCGATCGTTTTGCCTAGCACCGCGCGCGGCTCGACGGCCATCGCCAGCACGCCCGCAGGACAGCAGCTCACGCAGATATCGCACGCCTTGCAGCGCGAGATATCGACCCAGACGGGGGCGTCAGTTTTTATCAGCATATTTTTCCTTATCAAATTTAACTCATAACGATAATTTTATAGCATTTAAGTTAAATTTGGTATTTAAAGCAGGCAGTAAAATAAAATTTGGAGATTTTTTGCATAAAAGCGAGCAAATTTGAAACGCTGTCGCAGATACATCGTTTTTGGTTTTTACAATTTTTAGTTCAAATTTAACGACAGTCACGACAATTTGGCATAGAGTAAATTTAGAAAGTCAAATTTACCGCCGCCGATCCATAAATTTAAAGACGATTTAACGGATACGGCGGTAAATTTAAAAGCTTAAAACAGCCGAATTTATAGCTATTTTAATCCTTCACGCCCACTTTGCCAAATCCCGAAAATCTATTTGACGCAAGGCACGACGTGCTTTTGTTTTTGCATGACACGACGTAGGAATTTAGCTCTTTTTTGCCTTTTTTGCGTGTGTTTTTGTCGTTTAGATTCATAAAATCCACCATGTTTTTGCCCTTGGTATGATGCGTAAATGCCACGGTGCCGTCTTTTTCAATACTGCTTACGATGCCTACGTGAGTAACGATTTTGGCTTTTTTGTTATTTTTTGTGCTTCTAGTCGTGTTGTTGAAAAATATCAAATCTCCGACTTTTGGATCGTCAAAGGCGATCAGATTTTTACTCTCGTAAAGCTTAAACATCGCTTCGCTTTTTAAACCGCGCTTGGTATAGAATTTATCAAGCTCTTTTTCGTCAAAAAAATCTCGATTAAATTTTTTATTTATAAGCGTCACAAAGCCCGAGCAGTCGCCGCCGTCTCTTTTGCCTACATACTTTTGTATAAGGTCAAGCAGGGCTTTTTCTTTCACGTCAAATCGGTTGCTGACTTTACTTTGCGTCGTCTCGACTGCCGAGTTTTGGATTTTACTCTTTTCTGGCGGAGTCGCGACTTGAATTTGACTTTTCTCTATCGGCATCGCAGCCTGGATTTGACCTTGCTTTGCCAGCGTCGCGGCTGAGGCTTCATTTTTTGGAGCGCTTGGCGAAACGTTAGCGCAGCCTGAAATAAAAGTCGCCAAAAATAGCGCGCAAATTTGATTCGTTTTTATCTTGGATTTTATAAACATCAGCTACGCGATTACCCCGCTTTCTTTTAAAAATTTGATATTTACCGCAGTTTGCGATTCGCCTTTTTCGAGTGCCGCTTTTTCCTCCGCGCTTGGTTGCTTGATTTCGCGCACGCCACCCTTGCCTAGCTTAACGAGTCTGCCGCCCGCGCACTCGCCCTCTATCACGCAGCAGCTTAGCCACTGATCGCTGCCGGTTTTTATCGCCTCGCACATCTTTGCCGCAGCCGCGCCAGGAGCGTAGTATGCCGACGTGCCAAGCAGCTTCACTATCTTTGCGCCGCCCGTTTTGGCCTCCTGCGCTACCGCGTCAAATTCGCCGCCCAGATCCACGCTCACGTTGCTTTGCAGAGCCACCATATCGTCGTTGTGAGAGCCTATGATGTGTGCGCTAAATGCGCTGTTTTTTAGTCCCGTTTTTTGAGAGATCTCGTATTTTAGGCGCGCAGAGTCTAGTTCGCCAGCCATGCCTAGCACCCTGCTTTTATCAAAACCGCTCGTTTTATAGACTAGATACGTGAGCGCGTCAAGCGGATTAGTTACGTTTATGATGACGCAGTTTGGGGCAAATTTGGCGATTTTTTCCACCGTGCCTTTTACGATGCCGGCATTTTTTAGTAGCAGGTCCTCTCTAGTTTGCCCCTCTTTTCTAGGGCTTCCGGCGGTCACGACCACAATGTCGCTATCCTTGACTAGCTCAAAATCATCACCGCCAGCGACGCTCACATCAAGACCGAAAACCGCCGCGCTCTGAGATAGATCGATCGCCTTTGCGCGCGCTACGTCGCCAAATATATCCACCAGCGCTATATCGTCTGCGATGCCTCTTAGCAAAATAGCGCTAGCCGCGCTCGCGCCTACGTTTCCGGCTCCGATAACTGAAATTTTCATTTTTTTCCTTTTTTATAAAATTTGATTTTGTAAAATTTGATTAAACGTTGCGCTCGGCCTCATCGCCGCGCTAGCCTTTTTATCATCCGGCTTATAGTATCCGCCGAGATCGACTTTTTGTCCTTGCACAGCGTTTATTTCGGCCACGATCGCGTTCTCGTTTTGTGCGAGATTTTGGGCGACGAGTTTAAATTTGCTACCAAGCTCCGTGCTGCTAGCGGCAAGCTTGCTCGCCCAGTAAAGCGCGATATAAAAATGGCTCGTGCGCGTATCTAGCTGTCCGACTTCAAACTGCGGAACTTTGTTTTCTTTTAGATAGCGCTCTACGGCCGCATTTAGCGCGTCAGCTAAAATTTGCGCCTCGGCACTTTGCTTAAAGCCCGCCAGCTGCTCAAGACTAGCGCCTAGAGCCAAAAACTCGCCCAGGCTATCCCAGCTTAGGTGGTTTTGCTCCAGTAGCTGTTCGGCGAGTCTCGGTGCGCTGCCTCCGGCTCCCGTTTCAAAGATACTTCCGCCCTCTAGTAGCGGCACAACCGAGAGCATCTTGGCGCTGGTTTCAAGCTCCAATATCGGAAAAAGATCGGTCAGATAGTCGCGCAGGACGTTACCAGTGACGCTGATACAGT
>CAURRL010000219.1:0-2919 GCA_963526895.1 uncultured Campylobacter sp.
TGGCTACGCCATGCGCGCGATCATCGGAGCTGAAATGATAGCGGCTTCAAGCGGGCTGGGATATCTCATACTTGACGCCGAGGAGCTTTCGCGCGCGGATAGGATATTTGTGGGCATTTTTACGATCGGCGTTTGCGGCGTGCTCATAGATAGGATATTTTTGCTCTTGATAGCGAAATTTAGCCTTTTGCGAGGTGAAAAATGATAGAAATTTCAAATTTATCCAAGCATTTTTTCATCCACGGCAAGAAAATAGATGTCTTAAAAGAGCTAAATTTGAGTGTAAAAAAAGATAAGATCACCGTCATACTTGGCAGGAGTGGATGCGGTAAAACTACGCTTTTACGCCTCATCGCCGGTCTTGAAAGCTTGAGCCTTGGCGAGATAAAATTTAAAGAGCCTGCAAAGATCGGATTTGTCTTTCAAGAAGCCCGCCTCATGCCATTTTTAAACGTCTATGAAAATATCGTTTTTGCGCTTAAAAAGCATGAGATCGAGCCAGCAAAGATAGATAGCCTGATCTCCATGATAGGACTTAGCGACTTTAAATTTGCCGCCGTTTCGCAGCTCTCTGGTGGCATGAGCTCGCGCGTTTCGCTTGCGAGAGTGCTTGCATATAAGGCAAATTTGATCCTCATGGATGAGCCGTTTGCAGCACTTGATGCCTTTACGAGAGCTAGCATGCAGGCTGAAATTTTAAAAATACAAGCCGGCAAAACTATCCTTTTTGTCACGCACAACATCGACGAGGCGCTATTTTTGGCTGATGAGATCATCTTGCTTGAAAAAGGCGGTATAAAATCAAACTACGATCTATCAAATTTAGCAAGACCACGAGATCTGCTAAGTAGCGAGCTAATAGCCGTAAAGCGCAAAATTTTGAGTGAAATTTAGGATAAAGATAGATGATAATTAAAACCAAAATGAAGCAAAAAATTATATAATTTATAAAATTTTTAAAGGAGCAAATATGAGAAAGTTTTTCAAGGTTTTATGTGCGGCCTCTTTGCTTTGCCTCGTCGCAAACGCAAGTGAGAGCCTAGACAAGATCGGTATGACCTACGTCAAATCGCCGCTAAACGTCCCATCTATCGTCGATAAATTTAAAGGCTTTTACGCGAAGTCTTTTGGCGTGCCGGTGGAGTACTCTGACATAACATCAGGTGCGAAGCAGACGCAAGCGCTAGCTTCAAATTCGCTCCAGTTTTTAAACTGTGTGGGCGGCACCTCGGTTATACTAGCGGCTGCAAATAAGGCTGATATCAAGATCGTAAGCGCCTATTCAAGGGCGCCTGAAGCCTTTGTGATATTTTCTAAGGACCAAAACATAAAGTCGCCAAAAGATCTAAAAGGCAAGAAAGTAGCAGGCCCAAAAGGCACGATCCTAAACGAGCTTTTGGTTAGATACTTAGCGCTTGGCGGACTTAGCATAAATGACGTCGAGTTCGTATCTATGGGCATCCCGGCTGCGCAGGCTGCGCTAGAAAACGGTAGCGTTGATTTGGCGCTTCTTGCGGGACCTGCTGCTTATAACGCTCAAAAATCAGGCCTACACGTCGTAACAACCGGCAAAGGCGTCATCACTCCGGTCATCGTCACGGCTACAAGCGGCGAGTTTTATAAAAAACATAAAGACGTAGTCGAGAAATTTAAAAAGGCTCAGGATGAAATTTTAGACTACATCAAGGCGAACGAGGATGAGGCGCTTAAATTTACGGCTGAAGAGACCGGGCTAAGTATAGAGGCGGTAAAGAGCATGTATCCTCAGTATGACTTTAGTCCAAAGATCACGGCTGAAGATATAAAAGCGCTTGAAGCTACGCAAGAATTTATGCTTGAAAGCAAGATGATCGAGCAAAAAATAGATATAAAATCACTTCTACTAAACTAAATTTAAAGGGCAAATTTGCCCTTTAAATTATTCTCGGCACCTTGTAAAAAGCTACAAATTTTCATTATAATAATGGGCGCTAGCCTCGCAAAGGCGCTAAGAAAATAAATTTAAGGAATAAAATGAAAAATTTGATCGTGTTGATACTTTTTGCTATCGCGGCTGTGGCTAGCGAGCCCAAAAAAGGCGAACTAAGCCCCGAAAAAGAGGCGTTTTTAAGCGCTAGATACGAGGAGCTCAAAAAATCCTGCGCCCAAAAGGACGCGAGAGCTTGCAAGCGAGTGATCTTGTTTTACCAAAAACAGCCCAAAAAGCAAAACGAAAAAGACATTCGCGAGGCGATGCAAATTTTGCTCGGCGCGTGCAAAGAGGGTAAATTTGACGCGTGCGCAGCGGCGGGCGAAATGCACATAAATAACAAAGATTTCATCGCCGCAAGGGAGATTTTGAGCCCGGCTTGCGATAGCGGCTATCAGGATGCTTGCGTGCAGTACGGCAAGAGCCTTGAGGCTGACGGCGCGCCAGGCAAGGACGAAAAACGCGCGAAAAAACTATACGAAACCGCCTGCGAAAAGGGCTCGGCGCTAGGGTGCGAGCATCTAGGACTAGCGATCGGTAGCAGCGCGCCGGAGCAGGCGGTCGGCTATATGCGCAAGGCGTGCGAGATGGACGCTTGGCGATGTTTTAGATTCGGCACGATGGCGATGCCTTACGGGGCAGAGGAAGCTATAAAAGCGCTTGTTAGAAGCTGCCACGAAACGGATATGCTCGCAGGTTGCATCATGTTAGCTAAATACCACGAAAAAGAGCTACGCGAGATCTACGGCGAGGCTGAGGTAAAGCGGCTGCATGCGCGCCTTTGCGAGCTGGTTCCGTACGGAGAACACTGCGAAAAGGCGCAGTAAATTTAGCTAAATTTGCGGCTTTTGGGTTTGATATGACGGCCTGGCGAGCCTAGATAAAAATTTAAAGTCAAATTTGAAAAGTTCACCAAGGCGGCTCAAAAAAGCGGGCAAATTTAACAAAAA
>CAURRL010000220.1:0-2898 GCA_963526895.1 uncultured Campylobacter sp.
AGCTTCATCTGCTCGGCGCAGATGGCCTTCCACGAGCTTTGCAAATTTGAGCCGACGCACTCCTGCAGATACGGCTTTGCTTCGCTTTCGCGTTTTAGTTTTATGTAGATTTCCGAGATCTGAGCTAGCGCGCGCAGTCTGTTTTCGGGATCTAGGCGCGTATCTACGAGTTCTCGCGCGGCGTCTAGGGCCTCGCCTAGTCTATCCAGCTTGCTTAGCGAGCCGATGTACTCAAAGTTGATTTTCGGGCTAAAGGTGGCTATATGCAGGCGTTTTTGTAGGTCGATCGCCTTTTTGGCGTAAACCGACGCGTTTAAAAAGTCGTTCGCGCCGTACGTCGCCTCAGCCATGCGGTCGTAGAGCTCGATGACCTTAAAGTCGTTTTTGCGTAGCGTCTCGACGGCCGTTATCGTCGCGGCAGCATCAGTGAGCCTGCCTAGCCCCATCAGAGCCTCAAATCTATAAAAAAGCACGGGCGAGACGTCGGCGTACTCCTGCCTAGACGCGATAGTCAGCGCCTCGTCGGCCACGCGCAAGGCGTCGTTATACTTCTGCGTCTTTATCAAAACGGAGGCTAATTTGATGAGCCACTCCACGCGGTCGAGCATGTCGGGCGCAAGGATATTTTGCGAGGCGAGATCGTGCGCGGCGGCAAAGCGAGAGAGGCGCATATAGCAGTCAAAGAGCTTAAATTTAGCCCCGATTTTCTCGCCTACGCCGTAATTTTCGGTCAAATTTACAGCCGTAACGCAGTCGTTTTGACGGATGGCTTCATTTGCCAAATTTAACGCCGCCTGATCCAATACCGCGCTAGCGTCCGTATCGTTTAGATCGCGCACGGCCTGTGTATAGCGCAGGACGGAGTCAAATTTACGCTCTTTTAGATAGAGCGCGACCTGCTCTTTTAGCGCCTTAGTGCCGACGTCCGTTTTGCCATATTTTTCGATGAGCGCGTCGTAGTGATCGTGTAGCTTAGTCGCATTGCTCTCGTCGTTTCTAGCGAAAAATAGCTTATCTAGCGCATTTTGCACGATAGCGGCGTACTGCCCGTCCGCAAACTCGCTTTGGTATCTTTTTAGGTATTCGTGGGCTTTTTGCGTGTCTGGCGTGCCTGTTAGCGCGATGCCTAGATTTTTTAGCACGGTTTCATAGTCATCGTCGTTTTTGTTTAGACGAGCGAGTAAAATTTTATAAATTCTCGCGGCGATATCGTCCATATTTTTCTCGTGGAATACCCCAGCCAGCGTCGTTAGTTTTGACGCGTCGTTTAGCAGGTACTCTTGATTTCTGTTTAAAATTTTGAGCATAAAGTCCTTGGCGCGGTCAAATTTGGCCTTGTCGATGCTGCCCTGCACGAGACTCAGAGCCGCGCGGCTAGCGACATCTAGCGTCTGCGCCGAGTATAGCACGTCCTCGTACATCTTTACCGCCTCGTCCTGTCTGCCCGTGACGTAGAGCCTGTCGGCAAACTCAAGGACGGCTAGCTTGGTAAAATTTGAGTTTGGATGCTCGTTCATGAGGATGTCTAGCGTGTAGTTCGCGTCGCTAACGAGCTCCTGCCTGAGGTAGGCTTTAGTCACTAGATAGAGCACCTCGGGGTAGTTTTCATCCGACACAAACCGCCTCATCCACGCGCGCCCCTCGCTCGCGACATCCGCCGCGCCAAGCCCCTCGAAGCTATTTTGCGAGTCTAAAATTTTATCCAAAGCGCGTAGCCTATATAGCAAAAACTCGCTGGCAAAAATGCTGTTTGGATAGCGCCTTAGCGCCGTCTGGATCGTGGCTATCGTGTCGTCGTAGCGTTTGGCGTCGTAGCTTTTTTTCACATCCAGGTACATATTTATGTCGTTGCTATCGCCGCTTTCTATCGGGGCTTTGTTGAGATCGAGCGGTCCGACGCTAGGCGCGGTCATCTGCTCAAATATCGGGGCGAAATTTATCCCTGCGTTTGTTTGTTTTTTAAATTCGCTCAAATTCTGATCTATCACGATGGCGTGGCGTTTGGCTGCGCCGCCATTTTTACTAAACGGCACTGTGGGCGCGCCGTAAAGAGGCTCGCTAGACGAGATCAGGCGAGAACTCGCGCGCGGCACGACATAGACGCGCATGCCACCTTTTTCCTCGCGAAATCTAACTTCAGCCAGGGCTAAAATTTTATCGTCGACCTTCGGCAGTGCGCCGCCGGCGACGTCGCAAAAATACAGCTTGCGGTCGTAGGCGAGGATCTCCTCTTTGCAGACGAATTCCTTTTCGTCGCTGATGTTTATCACGGTGTATGGTCTGCCGTCCTCTGCGCCCGAATTTACGCTCAGGCTAAAAGAAAACGCCAAAATCGGTAAAAAAAGCAAAAAATATTTTCTCATGCGGCCATTATACCCTTTTTCGTTTAAAAAGCGCTATAAAAGCGAATATCACGCGCTTTTGAGACGATTTTTTACTAAATTTCGTGCATCTGGATAAAATTTTATTTAGCCTAAATTTAACTTTGGCATAGAGAGAAAATTTGGATTTTGAAGTAGCGCGGTTACGGGCGGTTTTTAGTTCGGCAGTCAATTTTTACCCGCCCCTCTAGCCAAAAACCATGCCCACTGAGTCAAATTTGACGTTATGTCGCCGCGTTTTGAGATTAAATTTAGTGTAGCGCGCCTCGGCGGATAAATCTATCCGCCAAATTGCTAGCTACTGTGCCATTTTTACGATTTTAACCAGCTTAAAGGCGTATCCGCTAAATTTCGCCCTACAAAGCGCGACCGTGCCTTTCATCTGCGGCTCTAACTTAAATTTAGCCACAACGTCGGCGCCATTAGCCTGCACGCTCACTATATCGCCGTCTTTTACCTTTGCGGCCGCGGCAAACGATGCCGAGCCGATTAGTTCTTTCGTTTCATCGCTCAAATT
>CAURRL010000221.1:0-2879 GCA_963526895.1 uncultured Campylobacter sp.
ACGCTGGCCCTGTTTACGGCCAAAAATGCGTTCATTTTTTCTTTTTCGAGAAATTTCTCGTCGTAAATTTTGCAGCTTAAATTTGGACTAGACTTAGCTAGATTTTGAGCCTCTTCGGCCATTTTTTGCGGAGTGTAGATTTCGGGGATTTCGTTTACGATATCTTTGGTGAAATTTGTCGCAGAAGCGATTATCTCGCCGTGAGCAAAGCCATCCTTTGCGTCGTTTTCGCGGACTTCCTTATCGTTATACTCCTCTTGGCTAAAAATAATATCTTTTAGAGCGTATTTTTCTTTTTTTTCTTTGTATTTGTTAAATTCGTAAGCGCCCAGCAAAAAGCCCTCGGTTAGAGCCTGAAAGCTCATTTTTTGGCAGCCTGCTATGTACGAGGCTAGTTTTAGGCTTTTGACGTTTAGGGATTTTACCGCGTTGTAGGCCTTTGCCGCAGCTATGCGAAGCTCGTCGTAGCCAAGCTTGCTAAGCGGAACGTAGATCCTGCCGCTTTCTAGTAAAAGCAAGACGCTCTCGCCTTTGTAGTTGGCAAATTTAAACGCCTTTTCGTCTTTTATAAATTTATGTTTTAGGTTTTTATCTACGACGAAAATCAGCTCCAAATCGGCCTTGATTTCGTTTAGTTTTTTATTAGTGAGTTGAAACTGCACTTCTGTGTCTCCTATCGTTTAAAATTTTATTTTCTATGCGCTTAAAGCCGTAGAGCAAAATGCCCAAAAATACCGCTACTACCGGCACAGCGACGTACCAGTGCTCTTTTGCTTTGTGCAAGATATCAAGTATGTGCTCGCCTAAAACCCATGCGGGGATTATCGTGATCGCGGCCCAGCACCAAGCGCTTATTAGATTTATGAGCGCATATTTTTTCGCGCTGTATCCTGTTAAGCCTATGGTCATCGGTATGATGACGCGAAAACCGTACATATAGCGCTGTATAAAGATGATCGGCCAACCGTATTTCTTTAGCATTATGTGCGCGATGGCGAATTTACGGCGTTGGGTGTGAAGTTTTTTAGCTATATATTTTTTGTTGTAGCGGCCTAGATAAAAGTAAATTTGATCCCCGACAAAGCCGCCCAGACCTGCTACGAAGATGGCCGGCGCGATATGCATATGCGTTTGATGAGAGAGGATTCCCGCCATTATGAGCGCCATTTCGCCTTCCATTATGCACCAGACGAAAAGTATGATGTAGCCGTACTCGATGAGTAGTTTTGTAAAAAATTCTTCCATCATAGCTCCAAAATGCTGTAAATTTTAGTTAGCGGGCGTAAATTTGCGCTACCACCCAGATCCTTTAAATCGATCAAAAAGCAAGCCTCTACGCAAACGGCGTTGGTTTGATTGATTAGCTCTACGCTAGCCTTGGCCGTGCCTCCCGTAGCGATTAGATCGTCGATTAAAAGCACCTTTGCGCCTGCTTTCTCGCCGAATGCGTCGATGTGGATTTGCACCTCGTCCACGCCGTATTCTAGGCTGTATTTTTGCGAGATCGTGATGTAGGGTAGTTTTTTAGGCTTTCTAATCGGCACGAAAGGCAGCCTCAACCTAGCTGCTAAAGCTGCTCCAAATATAAATCCGCGCGACTCGATGCCGGTGATAAAATCGATACTAGCATTCTCGTAGCGAGCCGCGAGGTGGTCGATTAAAAAATTAAACGCTTCTTTGTTGTTTAGCAGCGTCGTGATGTCGCGAAATACTATGCCAGGTTTTGGAAAATCGTTTATGCAGCGGATAGAATTTAATAAAAACTCCTTCCCCGCTTTGTCTAGTTCTTTCATTTTTTGCCTTTAAATTTGATTTATAGTAGCGCTTCGATTTTGCCCTCTAGCTCGCGGATGCGCTGGCGGAGTTTGTCGTTTTCCAGGCGGTACTGCGAGTTTCTGGTACGAAGGGCGTTGGCATCGTTTTTGACTTTATTTAGCTCGTCGGTGAGGATGTCGATGTTGCCAAGACCGCGCTGTAGCTGGACTTGCAGCTTGCGGATGACGACTTCGGTATCTTGCAGATTGTTTTTCATAAAATCGCGCGTCGCACGCTCTTTTTTAAGCAAGGTTTTAAAGTAAAACACCATAACGGTGAGATAGATACAAATGCAGATCAAAACGGTAAGTACGAGCCAATCAGTCATTTCTCGCCTCCTAGTTTTTTCACGCGCCTTTCGTGTCTGCCGCCGGCAAATTCGGTAGCGAAAAAGGCCTTTATCATATCAGCAGCTACCGCGTCGCCGATCGTTCTAGCGCCCATAGCTAGTACGTTTGCGTCGTTATGCTCGCGCGCTAGTTTTGCCGTGGTGACGTCGTGACAAAGAGCGCAGCGAACGTGCGAATGGCGGTTGGCAGCGATACTGATGCCGATACCCGTACCGCAGATTAGCACGCCGTACTTGTTATCGCCTCGTAAATTTTGCGCCATAAGCTCGGCAAAATCGGGATAATCAACGCTATCTTTGCTATGCGTTCCTAGATCGCATACACTAAAACCTTCGTTTTTTAAAAGCTCGCAAATTTGCGCCTTAAGATCAAAGCCCGCGTGGTCGCTCGCGATAAAAATTTTGTCTATTTTCATGAAATTTCCATAAGCTAAAAAATGCTTAATTATAGCAAAAAAGCATTAAAGTAAAATTTCGCCGCGAGCCTTTAAGAGCGAAATTTGGGCTAAATTTTAAAATTTGCCGTTTACAAAAACATCCTCATGATCGCCACGGCATATCGTATCGGCTCGAAAAAATAATCTTTTAGCGGCGAAATCATGATGATAACTAGCGCGATAAAGCCGTATTTTTGCATGCTATTTAGCCAGTTTGCAGCGCCGTGAAGCCCAAAAATGCGTAAAAGATACTCAAGCGCTTTGGAGCCGTCAAGAGG
>CAURRL010000222.1:0-2862 GCA_963526895.1 uncultured Campylobacter sp.
TTCTAGTCTGCCCGGGAGCAAATTTGCCGTGCTAAGCTTTGAAAAAGTATAGTTTATAAGGCGAACCGGCGTATATGGTTTGCCGCAGCATTTGCACTTTTGCATCTCTAGTTCGCCGCGCTGTATTAGCGCGCTTTTGTCAAATTTGACCGCAAGCTCGAAACCCTGGCTTAGACGTACGCCGCCCGTTGGACAAACCTCGTCACAGCGTCCGCAAAATATGCATCGTCCGCAGTCAAACTGCCACACGAGCTTGTCTTGTTTTTCGTTCATCTTTAGCTCTATGGCGTTGCTAGGGCATGCTACGCCGCACGCCGCGCAGCCTATGCAAAGCTCGTAGGTGTAAAACGGCTGCCCGCGGAAATTTTCGGGCACCTTATAAGGCTCAAACGGATAGGCGTAGGTCGCCTTTCCGTATTTTTCGGTTACGTCAAATAACTTCATCATCTTAAATCCTTTTTGCTAATTTTGCCCGTTTGGCAAAATTTCTTAAGGTCTTTTTCGGTTAAAATTTTGCTCTTTTTGGTATTTACGTCCACTACGGTAACGCGGTCGGTGCAAGAGTAACACGGATCTAGTGAGCAAACGATGAGCGCCGCGTCTGAAATGTTGTTTCCGCGGAACTGATAGCGAAGGCTAGGCCAGTTATTATAAGTAGCCGCGCGGCATCTCCAGCGGAAAACCTTTTGCGCGCTGCCTTGCATGATCCAGTGGACATTTTCGCCGCGAGGAGCTTCTACGTGTCCGAGGGCGAAATTTTCAGGCTTTATCATCGTTTTTGGATCGATTGATATCGGCGTTTGAGGCATTAGCTCCAAACACTGCCTGATGATATGTATGGACTCTTTTAGCTCGTTATATCTCACGACTTCGCGGCTAAATACGTCTCCGCCGTGCTCTACGTAGACTTTAAATTCGATATTTTTAAAGAAATCGTAAGGGTGGTCGTAGCGGTTGTCGCGCTTTAGACCCGAGCCTCGCATATTAGGACCTACGGGACTAAAGTCTCTTGCTACTTGCTTATCTAGCACGCCCACACCTTTCCAGCGCGCGATTTGGCGTTTATCGTCCATAACCGCGTCCCAAATTTCAGAAATTTGAACGTCGAGCTTGTTTATCATCTCGATGCCCTTTTTTATCTCGTTATCGGTCATGTCGCGGCGAAGTCCGCCCATGATGACGTTACCGTATGTTTTACGGCCGCCTGTTACGAGTTGGGCTAACTCCATAGAGTACTCGCGCACCCTAAAGATATGCATAAAGGCGTTATAGTTACCCGTTACCTCGCAAGCTAGACCGATGTTTAAAAGATGGCTGTGAAGGCGCTCGATCTCAAGGCAAATCACGCGGATAGCCTGCGCTCTTAGCGGAACTTCAAGCCTGATAGCCTTCTCTGCCGCTTCTATACACGCAATCGCGTGAGCGTAACCGCAAATTCCGCAGACGCGCTCTGCAAGGTAGCCCATCTGATCGTAGTTCATACGGTTTTCGGCTAGCTTTTCCATACCGCGGTGCTGATAAAAGAGGCGGTAGTCCGCATCTATGATCTCGTCGCCGTCGCAAAATAGTCTAAAGTGTCCCGGTTCGTCGCTGGTTACGTGCAAAGGCCCAAGCGGCACGTCGATGACGCTATCGCCTTTTGGAAATAAAAACTCGGTATCTGGCTCATCTTGGTGAGCGACTGGATCAGGGCGGTAGCGGTAGTCCATCGCGTCTTTTCTAAGCGGATAAAGGCCGTCAGGCCAATCGTCGCTTAACACCAATCTACGCTTATCGGGTAAGCCCTCGGCTACTAGGCCAAACATATCGTAGGCTTCCCTTTCGTACCACACGCAAGCAGGCACTAGCGGCGTAACGGACGGAAACGTCGGATCGACGCCTGGGATTAGCGTTTTAACGGTGATAAAGCACTTATCCTCAACGGCAAAATCATCCGCCTCGGTCATCTTACTGCCCTCCATAGACAAAGCGTAGTAAAGCGCAAAACAGCCGTTTATAGTCCTCTCGTCGCTAGGTATCATCGTAGAGATGAAACCGCCGATATCGTAGTAAAGGGTCTTAACCGCAAGCGGAAGATCGTTTCTGTCCACTAGGACGGTAATTTGATCGTCGGCTTGGCGGGTTACTTCTAGAACCTTTACCTTTGTTTTTAAAATTTCAACGAATTTATCGCCTCTCATAATAGTTCTCCAGTTATTATCTTAACGCCGTTTTCAACCAGCGTATAAAAGTTATCCACGTGCCAAACGCCAAAGATTATAATCAAAGCGCAAAGCAGGATAAGCGGTAAATTTTCTAATATACTCATCTCTTTATTATGAACGACCGCGCCTTTAGGTTCGCCAAAACTTGCTAAGTTAAAGTGCGAGAAGTCCGCGATAAAGATGATGGCAAGAGCTATCGCAAATAAAGCGACGCTAAAGTATTGACCGCTGTTTACGGCACCGACGAAGACGTTAAATTCGCTAACGAATATCGCAAACGCGGGCACGCCTACCAGCGAGCAAACTGCTGCGCCAAACATCATCGTAGTTACGGGAGCTATCTTTATCATACCGCCCATCTTACTCATATCTTTGTGTCCGTAAATTCTAGCGATATTGCCGGTTGAACAAAACGCAAGAGCTTTTGTAAAGCTGTGAGCTAGGCAGTGAAAAATAGCCGCAAATAGCCCGAAAAATCCGCCGACTCCCAAAGCAAAAGCTATAACGCCCATATGCACGATAGAGTGGTAGGCAAACATCCTTTTTACGTCGTGTTGTCTGATTAGGAAAATTCCGCCCACAAATAGCGTAATAAGACCGGAAACTATCATCACGCTTTGAACAAACTCCATACCGGTAGCTTGAGCCGCGATAGCGT
>CAURRL010000223.1:0-2860 GCA_963526895.1 uncultured Campylobacter sp.
CATAAACAAGGCGACATAAATTTAAATGTCAAATTTAACTCGGCGAAAATTTTGCTCGCCGCTAAACGCCAAACGCTTTTTACGGAGCAGGGCGGACGGGTAAATTTGACGCAAAAGGCAGTTTTGGCGAAGGCGCAAAATGTATAAACTAGCCATAAATCGCCCGATTACGACGCTGATGTTTTTCATCGCGCTCGTATTTTTCGGCGCGATGTCGCTTCTTAGGATGCCGGTAAATCTCTTTCCCGAGGTCGTCATCCCGCTGATTAAGATCACGACCTACGCGCCGGGCGATATGAGCCTCATCGAGAGCAGGGTCACTAAAAAGATCGAGGACGAGGTTTCGACGATAGATGGTATCAAAAAGATTAGGTCTTATACCTTTAACAACCTCAGCATCGTTTTGGTCGAGTTTAATCTCAAGAAAAACATCGACGTCGCCGCAAACGACGTGCGCGACAAAGTCGCAAAGGCAAAGCTCGATGCCCAGCCCGAGATAGAGAAAATCAACAGCGACAGCGGCAAGGTGGCGAGCTTTTTCGTTAGCCGCAAGGATGAAAATTTAACCGCGCTTATGCAGGCGGTAAAAGACGAAGCAAAGCCGTTTTTGCAGCGCGTAAAAGGTGTAGGCAAGGTCGATGACAAGGGCTTTTTGGAGCCTGAGATTAAAATTTACCTTGATCCGTTTAAGCTCGATAAATACGCCCTAACCGCGGCCTCGGTCATAAATATAATCAAATCGCAAAATTTAAAAGCACCGCTTGGCAAGCTGGAAAACAGCGAGTTTGAGATATTTTTAAAGAGCGAATTTGACGCTAAAAGCGTGCAGGAGCTAGAGGAGATACGCCTGCAAAAAGATGTGTTTTTAAAAGACGTCGCGCGCATAGAGCTATCTCATCACGACACCGACGCCGTAGCGATATATAACGGCAAGCGCGGAGTGTTGCTTGATGCTATAAAAGTAAGCGGCGCAAACACGATCGAGACGATAGACGCGCTCAAGGCTAAAACGGACGATCTAGCGGCAAGACTAGGCGCAAACTACGAAGTAGAGCGGGTTTATGAAAAGAGCGAAAGTATCCTAAGGCACATAAATCAGGTCAAATTTGACATGATGCTAGGCGTCGCGCTCACGGTCGTCATCGTCTTTTTCTTTTTGCGAAGCTTTAGCGCGACCGTCATCGCCGCGCTCGCGATCCCTGCTAGTATCGTGGGGACGTTTTTTATCATCGATGTTTTGGGCTTTGATCTAAACCGCCTCACGCTGTTGGCTCTCACGCTTGGTATCGGTATATTTATCGACGATGCGATCGTGGTCGTAGAAAATATCTCCAAAAAGATGCAAGAAGGCGAGAGCAATCCGCTAAAAGCTAGCTTTGAGGGCGTGCGCGAGATTGCATTTAGCGTGCTTAGCATTAGCGCGGTGCTGCTTTGCGTGTTTGTACCGATTGCCTTTATGGAGGGCATCATCGGGCAGTATTTTAACTCCTTTGGCATGAGCGTGAGCGGCGGTATCGTGGTGTCGTTTTTGGTTTGCATTATGCTGATACCTAGCCTCGCGGCGAGGTTTTTAGGCAAGGGCGAGAGTAAATTTTACCGCGTGACGGAGCCATTTTTTGAGGCGCTTGAGAGCGGTTATGAGCGGCTTTTGAAGCTTATTTTGAGGTTTAAAACCGCGTTTGTTATCCTCACTTTGGGCGTGCTGGCTCTTTGCATGAGCCTAGCAGGCAAGGTGGGCATGGACTTTTTGCCCGTCGAGGACGAGGGACAGTTTGAGATATTTTTAAAAGCAAGCCCCGGCATCTCGGTCGAGGCTATGAGCACTAGAGCCGGCGAGGTCGTGCGCGAGGTAGATAGCGATCCGCGCATCGAGTACTCCTATATGATCGCTGGCTACACAAACTCAAAGGATGCGTATAAGGCTAAAATTTACGTCCGCTTAAAGGGCTTTGAGTCGCGAAAAGAGCGCCAAACGCAGATAATGGACGAGTATAGAAAAAAGCTTAAATTTGAAGGCCTCAGCGTCAAAGTCCTGCAGATACCATACGTAGATACGGGCAGTGACAGCGAGCCCGTGCAGCTAACGATCACGGGAGATAGCCTAGAAAAGCTAGACGAAATCCTGCCAAAAGCCATCGCCATGGTGCGCGCGATAGAAGGCACGACGGACGTGGGTAGCGATAACGAAGACAAGATAAACGAGCTACAAATCAGCGTAAATAAAGACAAGGCCAAACGCCTAAACGTCGATCCTAGCGCGGTCGCGCAGGTGATATACGCGTCCTTTGGGCAAAATAGGCTTGGTAGCTTTGATAACGGCGACGCGCAGTACGATATGATACTGAGGTTTGACGACGAGTATCGCAAGGACGCGCAGGCACTACAAAAACTAAAGATCAAAAACGCCCACGGCGAGAGTATAAGCCTAAGCGCGGTGGCGGAGTTTAAGACGAGCAAGACTTTTTCCGTGATAAACCGCTTTAACAAACAGCGTCAGATCAGGATAGTCGCAAACGTGGATAACGTCCCGCTAGGCGCCGTACAAAAGGGTATCGACGAAAATATCGGTCAAATTTTGCCCGCGGGCTACGATTACGTGATGACGGGCTTTATCGAGATGATGAACGACACGAACGCGGCCTTCGTCTTTACGATCAGCCTTAGCGTCGTGCTCATCTATATGATCCTAGCCGCGCTTTACGAGAGCTTCGTGCTGCCTATCATCATCATGATCTCGATGCCGCTGGCCTTTGGCGGCGTAGCGGTCGGGCTGTATCTTAGCGGCAACTCGTTTAGCTTGTTTGTGATGGTCGGCGCGATCTTGCTTTTCGGTATGGTGGGTAAAAATGCGATTTTAGTC
>CAURRL010000224.1:0-2859 GCA_963526895.1 uncultured Campylobacter sp.
AGATCGTCGAGTACATCAACATCGGCGTCAAGGAAGGCGCTAAAATCGCCGTCGGAGGTAACCTAGCGGCTGCGGGAAATAGCTTTGTCGAGCCGACGCTGCTAGTGGATGTGAGCAACGATATGCGCGTGGCAAGGGAGGAGATCTTCGGCCCTGTGGGCGTCGTGATCAAATTTAAAAACGAGGACGAGCTGATAAAGATGGTAAACGACAGCGAATACGGCCTAGGCGGCGGCGTCTTCACGCAGGACATCACTCGCGCCATCCGCACCGCTCGCGCGATGGAAACGGGCCGCGTGTGGATAAACTGCTACAACCAGATCCCGGCAGGCAGCCCGTTTGGCGGCTACAAGAGCTCCGGCATCGGCCGCGAAACGCACAAAGTCATCCTCGAGCACTACACTCAGATGAAAAATATCATGGTAAATTTGACGGGCAAGGTTAGTTCGTTTTATTAAAATTTCGCTTAATGCAACGTTGGGTCGGGTGCTTTATCCGGCCCTTTTTGGATTCGACGAAATTCTTATAAATTCGCACAAATTTAAAACTGATTTTTATCTACTTTCGTTTTAAATTTAATATCAAGCCGGTGATTTTGTAACAAACGAAATCACCCATCTATCCTGCAAATTTGACTAAATTTAGTTTTATGCATTTGGATCGTTAAATTTACAAATTTTAGAAGCCAAGCTCTCGTGGCTCATTACGAATTTTTCCGCAAATTTGCCGAAAAAATGATACCCCGAACCAGCCTGCGCGATCACGTCTAAAAGCTCGTCCGCATGCGTAGTATAGACGCCCCCCGCATGGCTCACGCCTCTATCAAAAAGCGCTTTAGGCGACATCGAAACGGTTGGACCTACGACGATGACTTCGGCCCCGCCCTTTTTTAAGCTCAAGATCTCCTCCAGCGTGTCGTTTAGTAGCGTGACGCCGGTTATTATGAGATTATCGGCCGCTCTGATCGCGTCTGCGGCGCATTCTTGCGGGATAAAATACTTAAGCTCATCGCCTTTTAGCGCGCTCTTATCAAGCTCCAAAATGCGAAAATCCAGGCCGTTTTTCATCATAAATTTGATGTAAGGCACCAGCGCACCTACGATCACGCTAAACGAGCTGCGCTTGATAGCTAGCTCATCAAATGGATCGGCCTTAAATTTAGTCACATACGGACTACCAGAGCGCTCATAACATGTCTGCGAAAGCGCGTTTAGAGCAGCTACGGCGATGGTTTTTTTGATAGGGCTATCGCTAGATAAATCTTTTAGAAGAGTTTTTACGTTTTTGCCGCAGATGTTGCCGGAATTTGGCATTACCGCGGCTTGCGACGGACAGCAAACGGCCTGTGGAAAGGACTTTAGTGGGGTGTAGCTCACGCCGCAAACGCCGTTACTTAGCTTTACGCCCGTAAAAAATAGTCCAACCACAACGCGCTGCACGTTTAAATTTTTTATTTCGTCGCCTAAATTTTCATAAATTTGGCTTAGGGTGTCGTTTAAAATTTGACCCACGGCAATCTCCTTTCGGCTATGCAAGTAGTTAAATTTTATGAAAATTTTACAGCAAAATATTTTAAATTATATTAATCTATATCATATTTGCATCTAAAATAGATGGCGCCCAACGGCATAAAATTAGTCAAATTTTGAGCCTAAATTAATATCTAGCTTCATTACTTCTCCTTGCGAGTTAAAATTTATCTTATTCTTTTGATTCTTTAAATTTTGGTATTGATTGAAAAGTATGTCCGTCTCATGTTTATCATAGTATAAATTTTTATTATAAAATATCGTTTCATAATCGAGATTGTTCCCCTTGTCGTATATTGAAATGAAAGAAAATATATATTCTCTATTGCAATCCATATTTTCATCAATTATCTTTTTATAGTTATAGCAAAACGGGTATATGCTCTTTTTTAGTTGATAAACTACATCCCTAAATATAGAGTTTAAAAGCCACCTATAACATCTGTTTTCTGGAGTAATTATGTCAAATTTTTTAGTTTTTGTTTCGTACATAATTGGTAATTGTATGTCATTTTTACTTATAAATACAAAATCAGTAAATAGGTCGAACGAGTGGTTGGCGCCATCTCCAAACCTCATATATATAAAATTCTCTATAAAATTTCCATCTTCATCAATCAAATGCTTTTGCTCCCAAGGATAAAAGAGCCGTAGTTTTAAAACCTCGTCGTTTTCTACGATTTCTTCGGCGTTTTGTATAGGTTCGCCGTCTTTGCAAATTTTATAGCCCAGATCCATTAGATAATCAAAATTTAGTCTTTTATCCAGCTTCCAAAATTCGCATCTATCGTCGGGATATTTATCGCCGTTGCACCATGAAAATCTTACTCTCTCATAGCCGTTTTTGTCAAAGTGAATATCAGCCATCTTGCCGAAATCTATTCGCGCATAATTATCTAAGTAGTGAAGCTTTTTTAGGTAATCTTTTAAATTTAACTCTACGAGCTCTCTTTGCGTCAGGTTTTTATCTCTAAAATCAATCGCTTCTAAGATTGCCGAAATTCTATGTGCGGGTATCAAGGCGATAAATATGCAAAGCCAGATTAGAAAAACTATTATATAAAAGTACTTTAGACGCAAATTTGCTCCTATGCGGTATATTTATTTTTATGGGCAATGCGGTAAATATCGTATCGATCCATTATATTCTTGCCTTCTTCGCCGTATATAGTATAGTCTCCTTTGCTGTCCGCAAAATCATACGCATATGATATTACCGCCCTATTGGTATCGTGTTTGTGGATAAAAATTTTCAAGCCAGCCCAAGTCCAGCTCGTCTCCGGCAAAATTTGACCTTTTAAGATTTGTATCTCCGTCGTCTTAAAGGTGT
>CAURRL010000225.1:0-2845 GCA_963526895.1 uncultured Campylobacter sp.
GGTATGAGCCGACGCTTAATCAAATTTGCGCTTTGAGCGCGAAAAAGAGAGGATCAAAATGAAAAGTACGATGATTTTTAAGACGGTAGCGGCGGCTGTCGCGGCGTTGGCGTTTAGCGGTTGCGCGGCCATCACAGGCGAGATGGGCGGCGAGAGAGCGTGGCGTACATATATGGAAAACGACGCTAGCATACAGCAGATCGGGTTTATAACCGAGACTACGGTCTACGAGATGAGCGGCGGCAAAAAAGAGGAGAAATTTGGCGACTATATGGGTAGGGCCGAGGTGAAGGCGCCGGGCGAGAGCGACTCGGCGAGCCAAAATCTAGGCTGGGTTTACGCAAGCGGAGACGGCGTAAAGACCCTGATAGTTATTGATCTAGATAGCGGTAAAAATGTAGATTTGAGCGATAAAGACGAGATAAAAAAACTACAAAACTCAAAGAAATTTAAGTTTTACGAATTTGGCGGCGGGATCCTTGAGAGCGTGGTTTATAGCGCGCAAAAATCTCCCGTTTGCAAGGCGTTTTTTGGCGGCGAACCTATAAACGCCAGAAGCGTGACGAACTACTACGTGGGCGCGTATGACGAGTTTTTCGCTACCGTGATCGACGCGAAGATAGTCGGCAATAAGGGCTTTGAGATAAAAAATTTGGACTTTAAATTTAACCTACCGAGCAGCAAACTAGCCGAAGCTAAAGAGCAGGCAACCTCTGCAAAATTTAGAAAAGACGTCATCAATCAAGACCTCAAAAAGCAAGGGCGTATCCTGCTAAACATACTTTGCTACTATAGCATGCCGAGCAAATAGTCGTTTATGGCGGGTAATCGCCCGCCGAATTTGACGCAGAATCCGACTTACTTACGTCAAATTTAGGGTACTAATATACTTAAATTTTAATTTCCACAGCTACTTCAAATTTGGTATTTGTCTAAAATTTGAGCCGCTCGCCAAGACCCGCACCCCAAAAATGCCAATTTTTCGGTTAAATTTAGAGCCGAATCAATAACTACAAGTAGAGTATTTTTAGCTTGCCGTATGAAATTTAGCCTCTTGTTTTATTTGTCAAATTTGCCTCGTTTTCGTCCCTTTGGTTTATCAAGTTTTTATGCGAATTTAAGTAAAATCAACCAAAATTTTTTAAAGGCTAAAAATGGACAAAGCTACCGTAAAAGCGCACAAAATCAGCGATCAAGAGTACGAGGAGATCTTAAAGATCCTAGGCAGAGAGCCAAATTTGCTCGAGCTTGGGATATTTTCTGCGATGTGGAGCGAGCACTGCAGCTACAAGTCGAGTAAAAAGTACCTAAACGGCTTTCCGACCAAGGCGCCGTGGGTGATCCAGGGTCCGGGCGAGAACGCGGGCGTCATCGACGTCGGAGGCGGCGTCGCGGCGGTGTTTAAGATGGAGAGCCACAATCACCCGAGCTTCATCGAGCCTTTTCAGGGCGCGGCGACGGGCGTTGGCGGGATACTGCGCGACGTATTTACGATGGGCGCGCGGGTCGTGGCAAATATGAACTCGCTACGCTTCGGCGAGGTGCGGGGCGAGAGCGAAAACGCTAGAAAACAGCGCTATCTGCTAAAAGGCGCGGTCGCGGGCATCGCTCACTACGGCAACTGCATGGGCATACCTACTATCGGCGGCGAGACGACGTTTGATCCTAGCTTTAACGGCAACATCCTAGTAAACGCATTTGCGCTCGGGCTTTGCAAGAGCGACGAGATATTTTACGGCAGAGCCGAAGGTATCGGCAATCCAGTGATATATGTGGGCTCCAAAACGGGCCGCGACGGGCTCGGCGGAGCGGTTATGGCTAGCGATAGTTTTAACGATGCGAACAAATCTCTGCGCCCGACCGTGCAGGTGGGCGATCCGTTTGCCGAAAAGCTGCTGATGGAGGCATGCTTGGAGCTCTTTAAAACCGACTACGTCGTGGGTATCCAGGATATGGGCGCGGCGGGACTAACCTCTAGTAGCTTTGAGATGGCCGGACGCAGCGGTAGCGGTATGAAGATGTATCTAGACCGCGTACCTATGCGCGAGACGGGCATGACGCCGTACGAGCTAATGCTAAGCGAATCTCAGGAGCGTATGCTCATCTGCGCCAAAAAAGGCTGCGAGCAAAATATACTCGAGATATTTAAAAAATGGGATCTCGACGCCGAGATCATCGGCGAGGTCACGGACAGCGGCGTGATGGAGCTTTATTGGCACGGCGAGCTAGCGGGCGAGATACCGATAGCGCCGCTTAGCGAAGCCTCTCCTGTGCTTGACCGACCGACTGCGCGTCCGAAATACCTAGACGAAATCAAAAATTTACAAATCCCTGAAAACGTCGATAACAAAACCGCGTTTTGGAAGCTACTTGGCGAGCCCGAGGTGCTAAACAAGTCTCTGATCTACGATCAATACGACGCAAATATCCAAACAAATACGATCAAGCAGCCCGGACTCCTCGGGGCTGCGGTTATCCGCGTAAAAGAAACGGGCAGGGCGATCGCGATGGCGGCGCAGTGCGACCCGAGGGCGAATTTCGTCGATCCCAAAATCGGCGCGGCTAGAGCGGTCGCGGCTGCTGGACGAAAGGTTGCGATGAGCGGAGCGACGCCACTAGCCATCACCGACTGCCTAAACTACGGCAACCCGCAAAATCCAGAGGTCATGTGGCAGTTCGCGCAGGGCTGCGAGGGCATCAAAGAGGCTTGCCGCGAGCTAAATACGCCGGTCGTCAGCGGCAACGTGAGCCTATATAACGACACCGAGGGCGTGAGCGTATATCCGACGCCCGCGATCGTGACGGTGGGCGTGAACGAGGACGCAAACGCGAGCCTACCGAGCGT
>CAURRL010000226.1:0-2844 GCA_963526895.1 uncultured Campylobacter sp.
GCTGATAAATCGCCATATCCTCCGGCTATATCAAGGTTGTCATTTAAGCCTATTAAACTATCTTTTCTATTCCAGATAAGGGAGTTGTTCTCGCTATCGGGCAGTGCGAACATTTCGCGGCCGTGGCGGCTAGATATATACGCGGTGTACTCGTCAAAGTCGGCGTCGTCATCCATGATAAAGTCGGCGCCGTAAAGCGAACTTATAACAACAAATGAGAGGGCAAGACAGTGCCTTGCGCACAAATTCATGATTATTCCTAGGTAATAATTTTTTTGAGAATTATATATGCTATTTAATAAATTATAAGTTAAATTTTAATTAAAAGTATCTATGTAATAAACATTGGACGTCGCGTGGATAAATTTGATGAATTAAATTTGAGCGCGAAAGCGCCAGGCGAAAATGCCGAGTAAAATCTCAAATTTAAAGCGGTGAAACACGTTAAGGCCGTAGCGATACTTCACCGCGGACACAAGCACTCGAGCGGGATGACGTAAGGCGGAAGCATTGAGATAAATTTTGCTAGCGTATATAAATTTGAAACAGTAAATTTAGCTCAGTGCCTCAATAAGTAAAGTAAATTTACTTTTTCTGCTTGGCTTTAGGTTTTGAGCTTGTAGCTTTTTTCTCCGTATTTTCGGCTGGCGGCGCAGCTTGCTCGGATGCGGTCAAATTTTCATCCGGTTTTAAAAATCCTTCTTCGACCATCAGCTCCACGGCCGCTCTAAAGGTCGGTAGCGCGCTTTGAGCACCGAAATAATAATATGGCTTCTTTGGCTCTCTGGCTAAAACCCCGATCGTATAGCTATTGCCCTGCGAGTCATTGACAAATCCGAAAAACGAGCCGTTATAGGTATTTGCGTAGCCTCCGGTCGTGGCGATGTGCGCGGTACCTGTTTTCCCGCCGATTTCTAGACCTTCTACCTTCGCTCTTTTGCCGGTGCCGATTTCGACGGTCTTTATCAGGATACGCTTCATTCTTTCGGCTGCTTCTTGGCTTATGGCTTCGACGGGTTTTGGGTCGTTTACAACGAAAAATTTGCCGTCTTTATAGAGCGAGTCCACGACTTTTGGCGTCACCATTACGCCTTTGTTATTAAATACGTTATACGCCTTTAAAAGCTGGATAAAAGTAGCTTGCAAGCCGTACCCGTAGCTGATCGTAGCTTTGTAAATTTGCGAATTTAGCTTGGCTACGGGCGGCATATTTCCGACCTGCTCGTATGGAATATCGATGCCGGTTTTTTGCGTGAAGCCGAAATTTAAAAGCCCTGAGTAAATTTGAGAACCGTCTAGACGCTGGGCGATTTGTATCATGCCGATATTCGAGCTGTATACGATGATATCCTCAGCCGTGAGAAATGGCTCTGGGTGCGTATCTTTTATCGTGCGTTTGCCTAACTGGTAGACGCCGTTGTAGGTGTTTATCCGCTCGAGCGGATTGATTTTGTCGTTTGCTAAAAGAAGGGCGAAAATAAACGGTTTAAATACCGAACCGACCTCGTATGCGTACTCGGTTGCCGAGGAGTTTAGCGACTTGTAGTCTTGCTTTCTGATGTTTGAGGGGCTATATCTAGAGGTACTGGCAAGCGCTAGTAGGCCGCCCGTTTTTGAGTCCATGATACCTACGATTATCTCTTTTGCGTTTAGAAATTCTTTCTTTTCGTCGATGATTTGCTCTAGTCTGGTTTGTAGTTTAAGCGAGGCGTTTAGTATTATATCGTATCCATCCACGCGGTTAGCTAAATTTGAATCGCTGGTTAAGATAATGTTGTTTCCGATATCTTTTGGGCCTAGCAGTTTTGCGTCTTGGATCGAGGAGATGTAGTATTCGTAGGCTTTCTCTACTCCTTTTACGCCCTCGGTTTTGGTGATGCCGTCTTTTTCGACTTTTTTTACGTAGCCTATCATAGGCGTGAGCGCGTCGGCAGCGACATATTGCCTGCTTTCGCCGCTTTCTATTATGCTCATATTGCGCAGTATCGCAGCTCCGGTGCTTGGGTCTTCGTACGGGATAAAGATTTTTTTTCTATACAGCTTTTTTGATAGCTCTTGTAGATACGCTGCACCTTTGGCATCTATTTTATAGGAGAGGGTGACGGCGCCTTTTTGGCTATTGATGATTTTGGTTACGCGCTTGATATCGTCGCCGCTATATATGCAGTATAGTTTGATAAATAGATCTTTTTTATCAGGATCGATGTTTCTAGTGTCAATCATCACTTTGTAGAGCTTTTGGCTACCTGTGATGCTAAAGCCGTCTTTTGTTATTATGTTGCCGCGCAGGGCTGTGTTTATGTCGCTAGTTTCTAGTTTTGGTAGTCGTCTTTCGATATTTGCTCGGTAAAAGATAACTGCTACAAATATGCAGATAAAAAATAGAATAAACGCAAATAAAGCGATTGTTTTTGATTTTCGCTGATTCAAGGCTTAAATTTGCGTTCTTGAAATTTCTTTGTATGCGCTTAAGGCCTTGTTACGGATCTCTAGCATGAGCTTCATCGACGTGTCGGCCTTGCCGATAGCAATAGCTGCTTGATGCAGATCTTTTACCTCGCCCGTAGCTAGATCGGCGATGGCTTTGTCTGCATTGATTTGTATCTCGTTTAGCTCTTTTAGCGAGTTATCGAGCATGTCGCCGAAATTTAACGCGCCTTTTTGATTTTGCAGAGTCTTTGCTTCTTTTTTTTCAAACGGTGAAGCGACCGAGCCGATTTTATCTATATTTGTCATAAAATTTAACCTTGTAATAATTCTAACGCGCTTTGAGCGATCGTTTTAGCCGACTGAAATGCCGAAACGTTTGCCTGATAGGCTCGCGTGGCTTCGATTAGATCCGCC
>CAURRL010000227.1:0-2836 GCA_963526895.1 uncultured Campylobacter sp.
GAACGGCAAAGCAAAAGTCACGATGACGCTATCTACGCGCTCATGCCCGCTGCACGAGATGATACTGGGCTGGGTCGAGACGGCGGTGCTAAACGTCGACGGCGTAAAAGAGTGCGAGATAGACCTCGTATGGGAGCCTGCGTGGAGTATCGAGATGGCGAGCGACGAGGTGAGGGCGGCGCTGGGAGCGTGATTTTGGCGCTAGGCGAGGTCAAATTTAGTCGACAGCTCGGCAAAATTTGACCTCCGTTTTAATCTGTTTATAAGCTTGTTCGGGGCGCGATTGTCTTGTCCGAACAAGCTCGCCCCAGTGCCTAAATACGAATGATGAGTCGGATGTGTTGCCTTCACACCTGATCCTATTCTGGGAGATATAGATAGATGTGTTAATGGTATAAAACTGACTAGCTTGCATGGGTTTGACACCAATTGCCTAAAGCGCGCAAATTTTAAATATTTTATTCTTTTTGTTTTATTGGATTACTCGCTTTGCTTAGCCAATAGCGCAAAAAAACCCAATTTCCCATACATGCTTTAAATTAATATCTACTCATTTCTAAGCGTCTCAAGTACGTTTATCTGCGCGGCTTTTTTAGCAGGGTAAAACGACGAAAACGCTACAATGACGACCGCTCCGACTAAAATCATAACAAGATCGAGCAAGGATAACTCCATAGGAAGCTTCGCGCTGCCGTAAACGTCGGCTGGCAAATTTACGATGTCAAAGCTGCCAAGCAACCACACGCCAAAAAGCCCAAGCACGAGCCCAAACACTATCCCGCCTCCGCCTATCGTGGCTCCCAGCGCGAAAAAGCTCTTTTTGATCTCGGCCTTGCTAGCACCCAGAGAGAGCAGTAGCGCGATCTCTTGGCGGCGGTTCATGACGGTCATGAGCAGCGAGCTTACAATATTTAGCGAGGCAACCAGGATGATGAGCATCAAAACGATGAAAAGCGCGCGTTTTTCGAGAGCCAAAGCGGAGAAAAAGTTACCGTTTTGCTGCCACCAGCCGATAGCTTTTTGCCCCAGACGTAGCTCGCGCGAGATCTTTTCGATGTCGGCAAACGGATCGTTTGAAAACACGTGTATGCCGTCAAATTTGCCCTCATCATACTCAAGTATCTTACGCAGCGCCTCCACGCTCGTATAAAGGTAGCTTTTATCGTAGGCCACTAGCCCCGAGCTAAACGAGCTCACGACGTCAAAGCGCTTCATTTTGGGCGTCAGCGCGAAGCCGCTCGGGTCGTTTTTGGTAAAAATGAGCGTGAGTTTGTCGTTTTCGTTTATCATCATCTCGTTTTTGACGCCTTGCCCCACGAGCAGGCCGTATCCGTCTAACTCGCGGTCTCCGAGCCCAGCCGATACAACAGAGTTTATCTGCTTTTCATCGGCCGAATTTACGCCAAAAAGTAGCCCGCCCTCAAAGCTATTTACACCCTTGATGATAACTTGACTCATGATGTACGGGCTAAATTTGAGATTCGGAAACTTCTGTTTTAGTTCGCTAACGTCGCTCTCGTCGATGTTGCCGCGTATGGCGGAGAGGATTGTGATCGGGTAGTTCATAGTAAAAAGTTTGCGCTCAAATTCTTTATCAAAGCCGTTCATGATCGCCATCGCAACGATGAGCACCATGAGCCCGACGCCCACACCTAGAAACGCTAGCAGCGCTGAAAGCATGATAAATGGCTGGGTTTTGTCAAACCGTAGATATTTGAAAAGTAGATATTTGGTTAGGCTCATTTGATTTTCCGTTGTTTAAATTTGGGCTTTGACTTGCTCGCTATTTTTGTTTCGCTTGATCTTATTTTAAATTTGCACCAAGTGCGATCTAAAATTCAAATTTGAATATCCGTGCAAATTTGACGTCAAATTTTAAAACCGCTTGCAAACGCCGAGCGTTTTAAATTTACGTTACGATTTTGCGCCGCTACAAAAAGGCGGCAAATTTAAATGCTAAATTTAGCAAACCGCCGCCAAAACGCCAAAGTTAAATTTTATCCCAATCCTCCGCAAAAGCTCCTTTTTTAGGGCCGCTCTTGCCGTGGCAGTCTTTGTATTTTTTGCCGCTTCCACACGGGCACGGGTCGTTTCGCGATACTTTTTTACCAGGCTTTTCTTCACTCTCGGGTGCGCGGGTAGTCTCGCTATCTTGTGCTTCCTGCGGTGAAGACTCACTAGGCTCGGAGAAGCTTAGGCGCACGGCCGTTAGTAAAATGATACTCTCAAATTTGAAGCGACTAACAAACTACAAAAATATGTTAAAGCTCTATTTTTTATACTCGGTGAGCGGGTCTTTTTGATTGTAGCCGCGCAGTCCGATGCCGGTTTTTAGGATGTCCATCTGATATAGATGCTCGCGCCATGCGGTATCTAGCACCTGCAGGCAAAGCACCTTTTCTAGGTATCTGCGCTGATCGGCGCCTATGACGCCCATTTTTTCTTCGTAGTCGGCTTCAAATTTGGCCGTTATCTTCTCGGCAAGTTCGGCATAGTCGAGATCTTTTAGATCATCTGGCTGCATGAACGCGCCGCTTGAGATTATCACGGAGCTTAGTTTTTCGAGGTTGTATTCGCTCTTTGGCTCGCCTGCGTAAATTTCGGCCTGAGCTAGCAGATGCTCGACAAATTCGGCACGATTTTGTTTGATTTTTTCGCCAACTTCAAAATTTGGATCAAGCAACTCGTTTCTAAATTTATACACCGTTTTTCGCTGCTCGTTTGCGACGTCGTCGTACTCGAGGATGTGCTTTCGCGCTTCAAAGTGCAGACTTTCGACCTTTTTTTGCGCATTTTCGACGGCTCTTGTGACCATTTTTGAGTCGATGCTTTCGCC
>CAURRL010000228.1:0-2817 GCA_963526895.1 uncultured Campylobacter sp.
GCCTAAAGCCGAAAACAACTCCTCCGAGCCAAAAACGGACGCAAACGAAACGACAAATTTAGCTGCGGCAAAATCAGCAAAACCAGAGCCAAATTTAACCTCCGCAAAAGCGTCAAACAAGGCGACAAGCAAAACTGAGCCTAAAAAATCAAGCAAAGAGGTGAAAAAATCCGAGTCAAATTCGTCCGCTAAAAATAACAAAGACAAACCAAAGCAGGCGGACAAGAAAAAGGACAAACCAAGCCAAGAAACTAAAGCTGAGTCCAAAAAGAAAAAAGACGTAAACGCCAGCAAAGATAAGTCTAAAAAGCAAAAAGACGCCGCCGATAAAAAGGCCAAATCAAAAGGCAAAACCGCCGAGTCAAGCGACAAAAAGAGCAAATGATGGAAGAAAACGAGCAATTAAACGAAGCCAAAGAGCTGCTAGACTCGCACCTAAACGAGACGATCGATAAGGAGCTAAGCCCCGCCGACCTCGCCCAGCACCTAAAAACGCTTAAAAAACACGATGAGGAGCTTTTTGGCGAGTATCTCGAAAAGCTAGACCCTGAGATCCTGGGCGACGTAGCGATCGAGATGCCAGATCATATGCTAAAGGACGTGATCGAGCAGATACCAAGCGACAAGATCATCGAGGCGATTGAGGAGCTAGAGAGCGACGACGCCGCCGAGCTTTTGGAGTATATCGAGGAGATCGACGAACAAAAGGCGAAGGAGCTCTTTGACGGCCTTGATAAGGATGATCAGGAGGAGATTTTACGTATCCGCAGCTACGATGAGGGCGAAGCGGGCGCGTTCATGCAGACGGAGCTTTTTAGCGCGCATATCGACGAGCAGCTAAAAACGGCGGTCGAGCGGCTAAGACGCGAGAAGGAAGAGGGTAAGCTAGAAAACGTCTCGCAGCTGTTTATCACCGATAAAAAGGGTGTTTTGCTCCATGCGGTGCCGCTTGAAGATCTGATATTATTTGACTTTAACCAAACCTTAAGAGAGATCATCGCAAAGAGCGAAGAGGATAAATATAAACCCAACGTGGCCGTTGATAACGAGCCTATCGAGACGGTCGTAGAAACGGTCGAAAACTACGATATGAACTCAATCGCGGTCGTAGATAGCAAGGGATATTTGCTCGGTCGTATCACCACTGACGACATCCACGACTTTATAAAAGAGAGCGCCACGGAGCAAATTTATAACCTAGCCGGCGTCGACGACGAAGCGGAGGAAGAGGATACGAGTCTGGTTAAGGCCACTCGCGCGCGCGCCGTTTGGCTGCTTATAAATTTATTTACCGCGCTTATTAGTTCATCGATCATCGGGCTTTTTGACGAGACGATAGCTAGCTACGTAGCGCTTGCGGTACTGATGCCAATCGTAGCATCCATGGGCGGAAACACCGGCACGCAGGCGCTTACGGTTACCGTGCGCCGACTAACTCTGGGAGAAATCGAGTTTAAAAACGCCGCAAACGCGCTAAAACGCGAGGTCGGCATCGCGCTTATAAACGGACTAACCTTTGCGTTTTTGATGGGCATTATCGCTGCGCTATGGTTTAACCGCCCGATGCTAGGCGTAGTTATCGGCGCTTCGATGTTGATAAATTTATTTTTCGCCGGATTTTTCGGTACTTTGATACCGTTGAGCTTAAAGAAATTTGACATCGATCCTGCCGTCGGCTCGGCCGTGCTGCTTACCACCGTTACCGACACGGTCGGCTTTTTTAGCTTTTTAGGACTGGCAAAATGGATACTTCTGTAAAAAATATCAAAATAGAAAATTTAACCTCCCCGCGCTACGTAAAGCCGTATCAAATTTCCTTTGATCTGTGCGAAAAGTCCGTCAGATGGGAGTGTATCAAGGCTCACGACAGCGTCTCGGTGCTGCTTTATCACGAGGATAAGGACGCGTTTTTGCTGGTTAAGCAGTTTCGCCCCGCCGTTTGGTTTAACCTGCAAGAAGGACGCGAGCTAAATTTGACGCAAAAGGGCGACGAGGGCTACACCTACGAGCTTTGCGCAGGTCTGATGGATAAAGGCAAGAGCGAGGAGCGAACCGTCATCGAGGAGATTGCCGAGGAGACGGGCTTTGCCGTGAGCAAGGTTGAGCGCATAACATCTACTCGCGGTGCGCTGGGGTTTGGCGGAGCAAAGCAGACGATGTTTTTTGCTGTGATAAACGACGCGATGAAAATCGGCGAGGGTGGCGGCATAGACGGCGAAAATATCGAGCCTGTTTACGTGCCGCTTGAGCGGGCGCGCGAGTTTATGTTCGACGAAACCAAAACCAAGGCCACGGGGCTAATGTTTGCTTTTATGTGGTTTTTCGATAGAATGGGCAGATAGTTTGCGTCAAATTTTAGATTTCGCGAAAAATAATCAAATTTAAGGAAAACAAATGCTAAAGAAAATCGTTTGCGCCGCTTTTTTGGCGTCCGCGGCTTTTGCCGCCGTGCCTGCTTTCGAGGAGGCGAGCGCGGAGTTAGCTCAAAACAACTACGACAACGCCTTAAAGCTCTTTGAGAAGTCTTGCTACGAGGAGAAAAACATCGTAGGCTGCTATGCCGCGGGCTTTATAAACATTAACGCCTATTCGCAAAACTCTAGCGAGGCAAAAGGCTTCGAGCAGTTTTCAAAGGCTTGCGACGCGGGCGATATGGATGGATGCAAATCTCTGGGCGATATCTACGAAAACGGACAGGCTGGACAGGAAACCGACTATAAAAAAGCGATGAAATTTCACGAAAAAGCTTGCGAGGGCAAAGTGGGCGCCGCGTGCGCGAGAGTGGCCGGATACTACGACGAGGGCAGAGGCGTGGAG
>CAURRL010000229.1:0-2767 GCA_963526895.1 uncultured Campylobacter sp.
GCCGATCGCGTTTTCAGCCAAAATCATCGGTATACCGATCACGATCATCGCTATGCAAAACACTAGCACGTAGGCGCCGCCGCCGTTTTGCCCGACCAGATACGGGAAGCGCCAAGTCGCGCCAAAGCCCACGGTCGCGCCCGCGACCGCCAAAATATACGTTATTTTCGAACTCCAAGTTTTTCTATCCATCATAAACCCTTTAATAAAACGGGAAATTATATAAAAAAATTGATTAAAATTTGCTAGCGGCGGGCGATTTGGGCGCGTAACTTTTATGACCGACGTGAAGTATCTCAAACCAAATGTGCGGATAAATTTGATATACGTCTGCCGATTTTAACTTAAACCGGCAGCGTCTCAAGCTCAAATTTGCAATAAATAGCCGCAAAAACGTCCGTAAAAACGCGTCCAAATTTGCAAATTCTAGAGCAAATTTACCTAACTATATGCAAAAACTGCATATGTTTGCGGTATTGCTCGATTACGTCGTTGATTATCGTTGCTTCACTCCAGCCTAGTATATCGTAGTCCTGCCCGCCCTCTTTTAGATACACTTCTGCGCGGTAGTACAGGTCGTCTCCTTCGAGTTCTCTAGTATAGTCGGGGCTCTCGCTTTTAGTTAACTTTACCCCATAGTAAAAGTCCGTCTCATCGCCTAACATTACGTGTAAATTTATAAAATTTTCCTGCTTTACCACCTCGGCGTTAAGGCCGTTTTTCTCAAATTCCGCCCTAAGCTCGTCTAACGCTTTAGCCACCGTTTCGTTTATAAATTTACGCCCGTCTTTTTTACTAGGTAGCATAATGATGGTACTTAGACGCTCCTGCCAAGACTTTGACATTTCGCTAATAGGCATATTGTTAAAGGAATTCGTCTGTTTTTTAATAACATCCACCCTAAGCGCGCGAAATAGCCCAAAAATCGCACCCAAAAGCACAACGGAAAATGGCAGCGCCGTCGCGATAGTAAGCGCTTGAAGCGAGCCAAGACCGCCGGCAAGCATCAAAAATGTCGCCACAACGCCCACTGTAACGCCCCAAAAGACCTTTTGCCAAACCGGCGTATCGTCCTTGCCGTTTGAGCAAAGCATGTTCATCACGATCGCCGCAGAATCAGCCGAAGTGACGAAAAATATGACGATCATAAAGACAGCGATCGTGCTTAGCAGGCTTGAAAAGCTAAATTTTTCTAAAAACATAAAAAGCGCCGAGGCCGAGTCGGAATTTACAGTCGTTGCAAGCTCGCTAAAGCCGCCTTGCACCAAAGCGATAGCCGAGTTGCCCAATAAGCTCATACAGGCACATGTAAAACCCGTTGGCACGAAAAGTACGCCGATCACAAATTCTCTTATCGTCCTGCCCTTTGAAATTTTAGCTATAAAAAGCCCCACAAACGGCGACCAAGATAGCCACCAAGCCCAGTATAGCAGCGTCCAGCCGCCAAGCCAGCTCTCGTTTTGTCTCTCGTAGGCGTAGAGGTTAAAGGTGTTTGAAATAAGCGTCGAGACGTAGTCGCCGCTGTTTTGCACAAACGACTTTAAAAGCTGCGTCGTATCGCCTAAAAATAGTATCAAAAACATAAAACATATAGCTAGCGCAATGTTTGCGTTTGATAAAATTTTAATCCCCCTATCAACGCCGCTAGCCGCCGAGATGGTCGCTGCAAAACAAAGCACGATAAGAAGCGTGATATGCATGGTCGGCAGGCCAAAAACGTGCGTAAGGCCGGCATTTACCTGAAGTACGCCGTATCCCAGCGATGTTGCCACGCCAAAAAGCGTCGCCACGACGGCAAATGTGTCAATGGCGCTACCTATCTTGCCGTAAATTTTATCGCCGATTATCGGATAAAACGCTGATCTAAGCGTGAGCGGCAAGCCGTGTCTGTACGAGAAAAAGGCAAGAATTAACGCCACGATAGCATAAACCGACCATGCGCCCATACCCCAGTGAAAGAAGGTGATATTCATCGCAAGCTTTTGCGCTGCGATAGTTTGCGCGTCGCCAACTGGTGGGTTTAGATAGTGCATGAGCGGCTCAGCCACACCAAAAAACACAAGTCCGATGCCCATGCCGGCGGCAAATAGCATAGAAAACCACGAGATATTTTTGTGCTCCGGTTTGGTATGATCGGCTCCTAGTTTGATCTCGCCAAGTCTGCTAAAGCCAAGGATGATGACGCTTAGAAGTATGATGGCGACTGCTAAGATGTAAAACCAGCCAAATTTCGTTGCGATGTAGTTTTGCATACCTTTAAAAAACTCATTTGAGAAATTTGGAAATATCGCTGCAAATGCTGTTATTAAAACTATGACAACAAGCGACGGGATAAATACCGAGTTGTTAAATTTAGACCTTTGAAATTTGATCATTTTTCTCCTTTTTGTAAATTTAAGCTTCCTTTCAAAATAACAAAAAAGAGTAAATAGGTCAAATTTGTGCCTTAAATTTTGGGTCAAATTTAAGGCACAAATCGCCCAAAAATAGCACTTTAAAATTTATATGTCGTCCCTCTTTGTTCTTTTAGCTTTTGTGACTCCAAAGATGATCGCGAGAATAAAAACGATACCAAAGGTGATATAAAGGATGATGGTCGGCTTTTCTACCTCGATGCGAGATATCGCCATCTCCTCGCCGCTAGCAGGCACTAGCTCGCCGCGCTTTATCATACCGCTGATATCTTTTGCGCTAAGCTCTACAGATGGTCTTGTTAAAATTTGGGTGACGCTAAGATCCGCCACCTCATAAACGCTATGTTTTATGC
>CAURRL010000230.1:0-2727 GCA_963526895.1 uncultured Campylobacter sp.
TTGTGAAGCGGAAACTGCAAAACGAGGGCGTCGTGGGCTCTGATGAGCTCTTGCTCGCGCGCGGCGTCGATATCGCCGCCTGCGTAAACCTGCGTCAAATCATGAATGCTAAAGCGCTGCGGCTCTTTGAGAGCCTCTTGTAGCAGGCGTTTGTTTATGACCGAGTTTTGGATGCCCGGGTGGGCTAAGATGATTAGAGTTTTCATTTTTCTCCTTTTTAATTGAGCAAATTTTAGCGAACTTGGCTTAAATTTGGTCGGAGCATCGCGCGGGTTAGCGGCGCAAATTTGACGCTGTTTTAGCGCATTTTTACAAAAACGCTTGCAGATTTTTCAAATTTTCTTTTATGGATGCTGGGCGGTAGAGTGCCGAGATAACGGCGATGTAGTCGGGATTTAGTGCGGCGATTTGCGCGATATTTGCTGTGTTTATGCCGCCGATCACGCAAACGGGGATACGTAAAATTTCCTTTGCGCGCCTGATCGTTTCAAATTTACAAAGCGGGGCGTTTGGTTTGGTCGGGCTCGCAAACAGGGCGCCAAATGCCGCGTAAGAAGCGCCCTCGTCCTGCGCTTTTAGGGCTAAATTTAGATCGTCGTAGCAGCTAACGCCGATGAAAGCGTCTTTGCCTAGGATCTTGCGAGCGGCTTTTACTCCGCCGTCATCCTTGCCGATGTGCACGGCGTTCGCGCCTATTTTTGCGGCAAATTTGACGTCGTCGTTTACGATAAATCTCGCGCCGTAACGCTCGCAAAGCTCTTTTAGTGCAACAGCTACGCGCTCGTTTTTGGGTTCAAGCTTGGTGCGGTACTGTAAAAACTTCACTCCGCACTCTAGCAGCTCCCCGACCTGCGCTAGCACGCTACTCTCTGGCGTTAGGACGTCGTCCGTGATAGCGTAAATTTCAGCCACGGTTTGCACCGGCGGCTTTGTGATCTAGCAGCCGCACGCCGAAATTTGAGTCGTGAGCGTTTTTGATCGCATTTGAGACGAAGGCTTTGGCGCTCCTGATCGCCGTTATCTCGTCTGCCCCACAAGCTAGGGCGCAGGCGATAGCCGTGGCAAAGCTACACCCCGCGCCGTGCATGATCGTGGGACGCTCTAGCGCCTCGCCAAATTTAACTATCTCTCCGCTTTTTTTATAAAGCGTATCCTCGCAAATCTCGCTTGTTTGCGTGCGTTTTAGCACGATGTCGCAGGGTAGATCCGCGCCTAAATTTAACCGCTCGCCGTCAAAATTTAACCCCAAAATTCGTGCTTCGTCTAAATTTGGCGTCGCGATGCGAGCTAGGCTCAAAAGCTCTTTTAGCGCGTTTATGGCGCCCTCTTGCAGGAGCTTTGCGCCTGATTTTGCCACGCAGACGGGGTCTATCACGGCTGGTATGCCGCGGTTTTGCTCTAGCCAGGCTTTGACGCAGGCTATGAGCTGCTCGTTAAAGAGCATGCCGATCTTTACGGCGTCAAATTTTAGCTCGGCGCAGACTGCTTCTAGCTGCGCGTTTAAAAACTCTGGCGTTATGGACATCACCGCGTTCACGCCGTTTGTGTTTTGCGCAGTTAGAGCAGTGATCGCAGTCGCGCTATAGCAGCCGTATGCCTCGCAGGTTTTTATGTCGGCTTGCACGCCTGCACCCCCAACGCTATCGCTACCTGCGATGATTAGGATATTTTTTTTAGGATTTTTCATTGTTTTGCCTTGAGCGGTTTTGTTAAATTTATCTTTGGCCGAATTTATTTGTCGCCAAAATCCTTACCAAACTCGACTCCAAGTTCCCTTAAATTTACGGGGCCGTTTCCTTGCGACTCCATCGGTATCGGCTGAGTTTGCGGCTGCGTTTGTTTAGGCTGCTCGCTTGTAGGGTTTTGCTCGGTTTGATCATTTTTGGTGGCATTATTTTCGACTTTTTTCGGCTTTTTCTTTGCTTTTTCGTCTTCTAGCTTTTTGCCGGTTAGGCACTCGTAAATTTCCGCGTGATTTTTCTTCACCCAGTCCTCTTTGACCTCGATTTTTTGGTACTCTTTGCTAGTAGGCGCGGCAAGGCCGTTTTTGACCAGGGTTTTGTTTAGGATTCTGCTTTCGTCGCTTACTTCGCACAGCCATCTATCGCCTAGATTTTTTAGCGTGAGTACGTAGTAGTTGCGCTCCGGACGAAATATTTTTTTTATCTCTTTGTCGTAGGATTTGGTGAAATTTTCCAGCTCTTTTTTATCTTTTATGCATTTTGCGCCGTTATAAAATTTGACGTTTGCAAGCTTGCAAGGGGCGATCACGGCGGCATTTAGCCTAAATATAAAGGCATCGTAGTCTAAAATTTTTTCTAGAAAAAGGACTTCTTTGACGACTTTTTCGCGTTTGGATTTGGTCGTCTGCGTGATTTGCATGTCGGTAAACTGGGCCGCCAAATTTACCGACAGCAAGGATAAAGCGCAAAATTTAAGCAGAGTAAAAAATGCGCTTTTTTTCATTATTTTAGATCGTATTTTTCTAGCAGTTTATCGTAGCTGCCGTCTTTTTTCATCTCGTCAAGCGCAGCGTTTATCTTAGTGACTAGATCGGCTTGCTTGCCTTTATCAAACGCCATAGAAAAGCCCTCGCTACCGTCGGTTTCTTTGTAAAATTCCTCAAGCTCGGGATTTTTCTTTAAAAACCCGTAACCGATCGAGCTATCAAGCACGACCGCGTCTATCTTGCCTTTTTTTAGTCCCATGATTAGCGGAACCGGATCC
>CAURRL010000231.1:0-2705 GCA_963526895.1 uncultured Campylobacter sp.
AATCGACGTACTCAAAAAAGATAAAAAGATAAAATCAACCCTCGAGCTCGTGCTACAAACCAGCTCAAATTTGATCCTGAGCGAAGATATAAACGAGATAAGCGACTGGTATATGGTTAGCGACGTCCAGAGCCTAGACGGCAGCGACAGCCTGGCTGAATTTGACGTCGGAAACGATAAATTTAAACTCGTTTTATCGACGCGCCACAAGTGCCCGAGATGTTGGAAATTTACCGCTAAGCACGACGGAGAAACCTGCCCGAGATGCGAAAAGGTACTAAAAAATGTCTGAGCCCATCTCCGCTTGGTTCGTCGCGGCGACTATCGCGGCCATCCTCGCGGTCACAGCCGCGGGTATCGTAGCGGTAATAAAATTTAAGGATAAAAAATGATAACTTTAAAAGAGGCTCTAAAGCTAAGCGCCGGCGAGATAGCCGAGCTTAGAAACGAGCTGGAAAAGAAAATTTTCGCAGATAGAGAGCTTGGCGCTTACGTCGAGCAGTTGGCAAATTTGCCGCTTGATAAACTGGGTGCTGGCGTGCCGATCGCTATCAAAGACAACATCCAGGTAAAAGGCTGGAGCGTAACGAGCGCGTCTAAAATTTTACAAGGCTACATCGCGCCTTATAACGCGACGGTTATAGAAAAGCTGCTAGCAGCGGGCTTGGCGCCTTTTGGCCGTACGAATATGGACGAATTCGCCATGGGAAATACGACCGAAAACAGCTACTACGGCAAAACGCTAAATCCCCTAAACCGCGAGAGAGTACCGGGCGGCAGCTCGGGCGGCTCGGCTGCCGCGGTCGGCGCAGGGCTAGCAGTTGCTGCCCTCGGCAGCGATACGGGCGGCTCTATACGCCAGCCTGCAGCATTTTGCGGCTGCGTGGGGCTAAAGCCGACCTACGGACGCGTGAGCAGATACGGTCTGGGCTCATACTCTAGTTCGCTAGATCAGATCGGCCCGATAACGCAAAACGTCGAGGACGCCGCGATCCTGTACGACATCATCGCAGGACACGACGACAAAGACAGTACGAGCGCGGACATAAAATTTGAAAGCGTCGCAGATAAGCTAAACGCGGATAAAAAACTAACAATCTGCGTCATCGAAAACTACATAAATGAAGCCTCGGAAGAGACCAAAAAAGCGCTTTTAAAAGCGGTCGATATTTTAAAATCCGCAGGCCATAAAATAATCTATAAAAATTTAGAAAACTCAAAATGCGATATCGCAACCTACTACATCATCGCTACGGCCGAAGCCAGCGCGAATCTTAGCCGCTACGACGGAGTGAGATACGGACGCAGAGCCGAGGCTAAAAATTTAAAAGAACTCTACATCAACTCACGCTCGGAAGGGTTCGGCGAAGAGGTAAAAAAGCGAATTTTACTCGGTACTTTCGTGCTTAGCAGCGGCTACTACGACGCATACTACATCAAAGCGCAAAAAGCTCGTGCTTACACCAAGGCTAAATATGAGCAAATTTTGAGCGAATGCGACCTTATTTTGATGCCGGTCGCCCCTAGTACGGCGTATAAATTCGGCGAACTAAAAAACCCGCTAGATTCCTATCTGTCAGACATCTATACGATCAGCGTAAATTTAGCCGGCTTGCCTGCCATTTCTGTTCCGGTAGCTAAGGATGCGGACGGCCTAAACGTCTCGGCTCAGCTCATCGCAAAGGCGTGGGATGAAAAAACGCTGCTAGAAGGCGCGCTTAGTTTAGAAAACTCTATAAAAGGATAAACGCATGAATATAGTTACGAAGGCTCTCACCTTTGACGACGTTTTGCTCGTCCCGCAGTACTCCGAAATTTTGCCTAAACAAGTAGATATAAAAACGCGCTTTAGCAGAAACGTGGAGCTAAATATCCCGATCGTATCGGCTGCGATGGACACCGTCACCGAGCACCGTGCGGCGATCATGATGGCGCGTCTGGGCGGTATCGGCGTCATACATAAAAACATGGACATACAAAGCCAGGTCAAAGAGGTCCGCCGCGTGAAAAAAAGCGAAAGCGGCGTGATCATCGATCCTATCTCCATCTCGCCAAACGCTAGCGTAGGCTCCGCGCTTGATATGATGGCGGATCTACACATCTCAGGCGTTCCCGTCGTGGATGAGGAAAATAAACTAATAGGAATCCTAACCAACCGTGATTTGAGATTTGAAAACGACAGAAGCGTCCTCGTAAAAGACAGGATGACTAAAGCTCCGCTAATCACGGCTCCAAAGGGCTGCACACTAGACGATGCGGAGAAAATTTTCTCTCAAAACCGCGTAGAAAAACTACCTATCGTCGATAAAGACGGCCACCTAGAAGGCCTCATAACCATAAAAGATCTAAAAAAACGCAAAGAGTATCCAAACGCAAACAAAGACGCATACGGCAGACTCCGCGTAGCCGCAGCTATCGGCGTAGGTCAAATGGACAGAGCAAAAGCCCTAGCAGAAGCCGGCGTAGACGTCATCGTCATAGACTCCGCTCATGGCCACTCAAAAGGCGTACTAGATACGCTAAGACAGGTTAAAGCCGAGCTAAAAGTAGATGTCGTCGCGGGAAATATCGCAAATCCTGCCGCCGTCAAAGACCTAGCCGAAGCAGGCGCCGACGGTATCAAGGTAGGCATAGGACCTGGCTCTATCTGCACAACTCGCGTGGTAGCGGGCGTTGGCGTACCTCAAATTTTCGCCGTCGATAGC
>CAURRL010000232.1:0-2704 GCA_963526895.1 uncultured Campylobacter sp.
CCTTGGTGTGGATTTTGCTCACGTGATCGGCGATATGATCTAGCCTCTCGATCGCGCCTTGGATGCCTGAGTTTCGCGGATGTTCGCTCTCGCTATCGGCACGGTACTGACCGCTTCTCACGGCCTCTATCATCCTATCTAGGTCATCAAAAATATCCACGCTCGGGCTATCTATCTCGACGCCGTTGTTTGCAGAAAAACTCCACAGCGAGCCATCTCCTTGCTTGGTTGCAGGAGTCGTGCCGGTGCTATCTCCGTAAAATTGATCGGAATTTGCCTCGTCGTAAATTCCAACTTTTATCGGCGTGACGGCATTTTGCTTGTCGGTTACCTTTATGCGGCCACGGTGATCCATGTTTGCCTCGACGCTGCCTTGCGAATTTGCTATGGCTTGCTTGTAGGCGGCATAGTCGGCTTGCGTATTGCCGCCGGCACCAGCAGGGACGCTATCACTAGCGACCATGCCGATGATGTCGTTTAACTGCCTAAAGGTCATATTTTTTGACTGCGTAGTTCTGCCCTCAGTCGTAGGCGGGTTTGTAGTGTCGTTATAAAAACTATCCCAAACCTCAGTCGTGTACGTAGTGCCGTCAGGTCTTGTTATATTTACCCGCGCGTTGCCTGAGGTTGCAGGCGGTACGGCAGTACCAAAAAGCACGTCCACTTTATAGTCTCCACCGCTTTTAGATTTGATCTGCATTTTTAGAGCTTGATCATCTATATCATATTTATCTCTTTCGCCACGATATAGCTCTTTTGAGGCCACAACTTGGCTTAGCGTCGTGTTATCGTCGGCAAATTTACCACTATCGCGTTCTACTTGCGATACTGTGCCTACTAGATTTCTACCCTCTTGTTTAAAATTTATCTTGTCGTAGTCATAGGCGTTTGTAGTGGCTCCGCCTAGGTCTTCGTATTTGCTTTTTACAAATTCCGTGATTTCATAGTCGTCGGGGTTTGCTCGCACCATAGCTTCGAGCGAATTTGCGGGATTGCCGCCCGTGAGATTAGTAATGTTATTAAATGCATTTGATGCTCCAGCTATACCGCCCGCTAGAGCGCCGGCGTTTGCCACCTTTTTCGTCGCAGCTATCATGTGAAAATCAATAACCTGATTGCCCTTACTTAGATCTTTTACATTGATTTGGCCTTGGTTGTTTATCGTTACTTCCACGACTTTATTGGTCGGAGTGTTGCCGTATTCGGTACCGATTTTTTCTAGCAAGTCGTTTATCGAAGCGTCCGAAGTCATCTTAAATTTACTCGTAAAGCTCGTGCCGTTTGGCTTTTTACCCTGCAAGAAAAAGGTCGTATCCTGAAACTGTCTAACGCCGGTACCGGTGAAATCCTGATTGGTTAGAGTTTTTTCGTCTTTTACGTATTTAAAGCCGATCAGGTCGCGCATTTTGTGTTCGCTATCGATATAAACAGTCTTGTTTCTGTCGTCCAAATTTTGAGCTTTTAGCATTGTGTTGGAGGTGACTTTTTTATTATAATCGCCGTCCTTGCCCAAAAACAACTCCTGTCCGTTTTGGTTGTAGGTCAAATTTACCTGAGCTCCGCCTACCGTTTTCATCGCCTGCGCATTGCCGTAGTATTCATTTGTTTCGCCGTTTACAGGCTTTGTATTTATCGCACTTCCAGAGAACAAAAACTGCCCGTTGATCGAAGTATTTGCGATATTTACCAGGTGATTTTTGATACCTTGAAGGTCGTTTGCAATGGCTTCGCGCGAGGTTTTAGAGTGGATTTCGTTTGCGCCTTGAACTAGCTTTGTTTTAAAAGTCTCAAGCTGCTGCTTAAATTCGCCCAAAGCCTTATCTGTATTTTTTGAAAAGTGCTGTGCTTTCGACGTCGCCGTTTGCACCTGCTCAAGCGTAGCAACCTCGTAATCAAGCCTCATGCCGTCGTTATAGACGCTGCTGTCCTCGAAAGAATTTTGGATTTTTAGACCGGTTGACATTTGGTTATTTAGCTTGTAAAGCGCTTTCATATTAGTCTGATAGTCGTAGTTGTTCATAAATTTCATCAGCTGATTCGTCATTCTCATCGCATTTTCCTTAAATTTGGTCGAGCTTTTACAAGCAAATAAAGTTCCACTTGCTATATCGTCAAATTTCAAAATTTATTTAGTTTTAGATATGATTTTGTCAAATTTAAGGAGTATAAATGAAAATCCTCTTTTCGCCGAGCGAAGCCAAAACCGCCGTGAGTCCAAATAAATTTATAGATAGGGGCGGCTTTGTTTTTCCTAATTTATATGAAAAACGGCATGAGATTTTAAAAATTTACGATGATTTTTTGCAAACGGCTACCGTTGAAAAGATCTCAAAACTTTTTGGAGTTAAAAAATTGATCGATGAACCGAGCTTGCGCGAAAGCTTATTTAAAAAAGGCGCGGTAAAAGCCATCCTGCGATATGACGGAGTAGCCTACAAGCACCTTGACTACCGCAGCCTTGATAGCGCGCCGCAGGGTTTTATAGATAAAAATACGCTGATTTTTTCAAATTTATTCGGCCCGGTACTTGCCGCAGACGCCCTGCCCGAATACAAGCTAAAGCAAGGCGAGCGCATAAACGGGCTAAATTTAGAGGAATTTTATAGGCAAAATTTTAGCGACGAGATAGATGAGTGGCTAGGAGATGACGACATTTTAGACCTTAGAGCCGAGTTTTACGAAAAATTTTACCGCATACAAAAAC
>CAURRL010000233.1:0-2704 GCA_963526895.1 uncultured Campylobacter sp.
CTCAAAGCTCGTTCGCGTTCTAGTCGAGTTTTCGAAAAAGGCGTTTACGGTAGTTTTGCCGTAGAGCGATTTGGCTTTTTTGGTCTCGGAGTTGTTTAGCGCCTTAAACTCCTTGGCTAAATTTAGGAAATGGTAAATTTCGTCTTTGGTTAAATTTGCAGCGGTTACGAGGTCTTTTTCGGTATAGCTCATCCGTTTTTTCCTTAGAAAGATAGAGTTAAATCAAAAAAGCGATATTACCCCGTTTTTACTTAAGGTTTAATTTTGTAGCTTGCTAAACTCTGCGCCCAGACGCTCTCTAATCTCGTCGCCCGCGCGTTCGCCGTCTTTGAAATTTTCCGTGACGAGATCGTCTAGGCGGCTAAGCACCTCAAAGAGCTCGCTTTCCCATTTGTCTGGGTTTCTAGCGGTGTTCATCGTCTCGATAAACGTCAGCTTCTTGCTCATCTCGCTTAGGCTTTCTAAAAATTTTTCTTTGAGATCCTCGTTTTTTAGGGCGTCGTCGTAGAGCGCTTTCATCTTTAGCTCTCTTAGCTCGCCGTTTATTATCTCGCAAAAATCTTTATATTTTTGCACCGAAATTTGACGCACGGCCTCAGGGAAGTTGTTTGCTAGAGTGCCGTTCTCATCGATCTTTCTCGTTAGCTTTTGTATCTGCGTGTAGAGCACGAGTGCGGCTATGACGCAGATGACGGCGTAAAATGCGATAGATGACATTGTTTTTTCCTTTTTTGATTTAAATTTGCGGTTATACTGAAATTTTGCTTTTTTTACTATAAAACGGTCGTATTTAAATGCATTATCATGTTTTAAAATAAAATACAAATAATTAATTCATATTTAAGTTATCTATTATTAAAATACCACTTTGATTTAATAATTATTTTCATAATTAGCTAATTTTGATAATTTTTTGAGAGGAAAATGAAGATGCATAAAGCCAGTATCGTTCCTGCGTTGGTTTGCGCCTTGTCTATAGGAGGCATGTGCGAACTAGGAGCCGCAGAAACCAAAGACTCGGAAGTAAATTTAAATGCCGTTGAGGTTACGGCTAGTCCCGAGGATGATCCGACTACTAAAAAAGTTGGCGAAACAAAAAAGAGCGCACAAACTCTAAGTAAACAGCAGGTCTCAGATAGTAGAGATTTGGTTAAATACGAAACGGGCGTAACCGTAGTGGAAAGCGGAAGGTTTGGCGCGAGCGGATATGCCATTAGAGGCGTGGACGAAAACCGCGTTGCTATTACTATCGATGGACTTCGTCAGGCAGAAACTTTAAGTTCGCAAGGTTTTAAAGAACTTTTTGAGGGTTATGGAAATTTTAATAATACTCGCAACGGCGTAGAGATGGAAAATGTAAAAGTAGCTACAATAACCAAAGGCGCGGATTCTATCAAAACCGGCTCGGGCGCGCTCGGCGGTTCGGTAATGTTTGAGACTAAAGACGCAAGGGATTATCTTGTAAACAAAGATTATTACTTCGGATTTAAACATGGCTATCAAAGTGCAAATTCTCAAAATATGCGTTCTTTAACGCTGGCGGGTAAATTTAAATTGCTTGATTTGCTTATAGTAAATACTACCCGCGATGGACATGAGACTAAAAACTATTTTTACGATATGGGAGATAAAACGAAAGTTGGTAGAGAAAGGGAAGTGGCCGACCCCTACAATATCACTCGTAAAAGCACGATGGTAAAAGTTGGATTCCAACCTAGCGATGAACATAGGTTTAGCATTATGCATGACGACTCTACGTTAAATACCGATGGAGAGGACTTATCGTATTCTCTTAGATATTTTAAAACCGGAACTACCAACGAAGCTCACGCCTTAGGTGAAAGAAAGAACCATGATAAATCAACCAGAAAAAACGTTCAATTTGCTTATGAAAATTTGGTTGAAACGCCGCTTTGGGACAGTTTTAAAATTTCTTACTCTACTCAAAAGATAAAAAATAAAGCCAAGACCGACGAATACTGCAGTAACGATAACTGCGCCAACGTCAGAAATCCTAGCGGATTAAATCTCGTATACGATAAAGATGCGGGCGTATACAAAGTGGTAGACAAAAAGGGCAGAGAACTTACTGCGCAATTGGGCGGATATTGGGGTAGTGATAGAGATTTCAAGGATAGCGACGGTAATCAGATAGAATGGAAGGATAACGGGGGTAATGTAGAACATATGTTTTTAAATTGCTCCGTAATAGATTGCACGAAAAAATTTAGAGTATCGAGAGTTTATCAAGACCCTAATACACTTGATTGGGTTCACGACTACGTAGATAGAGATATAGAAATCAAGACCGCTCCGGACGGTACGCGATACGGCCGTATAAAAAAAGAAACCGATCCAAACGGTTATCCGGAGGACTTAAGGCTAGTAAGACCTCAATCGACGGGTTACTCAAACAATATTTATCACGATAGGGATTTAGATACCGATACTAAACAATTTAATATAGACTTTGAAAAAGAGTTTAAAATTTTTAGCTCCGAACATTTTCTAAAATACGGAGCTATGATTGAAAAAACCAAAAAAAGTATGACGGATATGGACGGATTTAAAAGCGCAAACGAAAAATGGTGGGTTAAAAATTTTTACGGTTTTAAATATGACCCGTTAGATCCTAATGGGGATGAAAACCATTTTGTTTTAAAACCGAATCAGGCTCCGTATTCAAATAGTTCAAAAAGTAACA
>CAURRL010000234.1:0-2699 GCA_963526895.1 uncultured Campylobacter sp.
CCCCCCCCGAAAAATAGACCCCCACATTTGGTGGCAACCACGCCGCAGAGTCAAATTTGAGCTCAAATTTGACGTAAAATAACGGAGGTAAAATTTGGACATAGATCGCATAAACCGCATAATAGAAATCCTTTCAAGCTCGACACTACCGATGTTAGTCGCACTCGCAAAGGTCACGATACCCCTCACGCTGATATCCTTCGCCTGCGGGCTAGCTATCGCTATAGTTACGGCGATAGCAAGGCTTAGCGGGATTAAAATTTTGCGCTTGATATTTGGTGCTTACGTTTGGATATTTCGCGGAACGCTACTACTGGTGCAGCTTTTTATCGTGTTTTACGGGCTTCCGGCGGTCGGCGTTACGCTTGAGACCTGGACCGCAGCCGTCATCGCCTTTAGCCTAAACGTCGGCGCCTACGCGTCCGAGTCCGTGCGTGCCTCGATCCTATCGGTGCCTCGAGGGCAGTGGGAGGCGGCGATGTCGCTAGGCATGACACAGGCGCAAATTTTACGGCGCATCATCGCGCCCCAAGCCGTTAGGATATCGCTGCCGCCGCTATCAAACACCTTTATCGGCCTAGTCAAGGACACCTCGCTAGCCGTGTCCATCACGATGGTAGATATGTTTATGGTCGCTCAGCGTATCGCGGCGCGCACCTTTGAGCCGCTACTGGCCGCCCTCATCTACCTGGCCGTCTGCACGGCTCTAACCTGGCTACAAGCAAAGCTCGAAAAATCAGTCTCAAGGTACGTGTGATGATAAAATTTACGAATTTAACCAAGGCATTTGGCGATCATACGGTGCTAAATGATATAAGCGTACAGATCTACGAAGGCCAAACGACCGTGATCGTGGGCTCATCAGGATCTGGCAAATCAACTCTGCTGCGCTGCATAAATTTGCTCGAAATCCCGCAAAAAGGCGAGCTGGAGCTAGGCGGACAGAGGCTAAATTTCGCAAATAAAACATCGCAAAAAGAGCTGCTGTCTTTTCGCCGTCATACGGGCATGGTGTTTCAAAGCTTTAATCTTTTTCCGCATTTAACGGTGTTATAAAACATCATCGAGGGGCCGACGCAGGTGCTTGGCATAGACAAACAAAGCGCGACAAATAAGGCTCGCGAACTGCTAAATAAGGTCGGACTCAGCCAGAAAGAAAACACCTACCCAAATAGGCTCTCGGGCGGCCAATGCCAAAGAACGGCGATCGCGCGAGCTCTTGCGATGGATCCTGCGTTTTTGCTACTAGACGAGCCAACTAGCGCGCTTGATCCCGAGCTGGAGGCCGAGGTTTTTAAGGTCGTAATAGCGCTAGCTAGAGAGAAAAAATCCCTCGTCATCGTCACGCATAATATAAATTTTGCTCGCAAAGTCGCGGATAGGATTTTGTTTTTAGACGAAGGCAAGATCGCATTTGACGGTGGCGCAGAGGAGTTTTTCGGTAGCGACTCGCCGCGCATAGTCAAATTTATCTCGGCGATGGATATTTAGGGCAGGTGTTTTTGCGAGCCTTTGAATGTCGTTTTGGCGAATTTTTAAAATTTGAGATTTTACAGCTTAAAAATCAGTTTTTGCTTGCAAGCTAATTTTAAGGCTTTGTTGATTGAAAAAGTAACAGTTTTTTAGATAGATATGTTCTGGTGTTTTACCAATAAAAACAGTTCTGGTGGTCATGCTTTGGACCTTGTGCGTCTTTATATGATTATAGCTTGCGAGATAGCTAGATAATAATTATTTTTGTTAAACCTAGTTACAGTGCGTCCACACGCATCTTCAAATCGTCCCGAACCACAAACACAGCTGTTCTCTTACTGGATCACGCTTGCTTTTAGCAGCTTGCCTAGTTATGGCGCATTTAAAAGGATTTTTGCGGTGGCGAGTAATTAAAACACAAAACAACACTAATAAAAAATGGATAAATTTAAACAAAAATCATAAGCTTGCTAGCCGGAGAATATGAGTATATCTTGATATGGCCATGCTTTATTACAATCACAAAAGCCATAAAAAGACATCAAATTTGATGATTCTATTGGCATGGCTATAAAGTAGCAGTTTAGTCTGTTTGATAATATAGAATTTTACCGCGCAATTTGAAAAAAGACAACCGAAAGCATAACATTATTTCTATACTTACTCATCACAAAGCGCCCAATCTGCGCAATAAAATACTTTTAGCATACTGCCAAACACGAGCAATCTATTTATCCTCGAGCCGTTTTTGGCTAAAATTTAACGCCAAATACATTTACAATCTTTTCTTGCGATGAATTAGAATTTTCTACGTAACATAAAGTTGTAGACATGTAAAGATATCTTTGCAATACATGATTGCTATGCTAAATTTATAAGGTTATTTTTGATTTTATGGATATTTTCTGCGAGGCTCGAGTAAATCTAAGCAACTAAAAAACAAATAACACTCTTACAAAAAGCTAAAGAACTTTGTAAGAGTATATTTTGACGTTATTTGCCTTCTTCGAATGCGCCAGCAGATAAGATTTTAGCTATTCTAGCATTTAAAAGCTCATCCACTTTTAGTTTTTCAAGCTTATCTAGCTCGGTTATAAAATAACTCGCAAGCGTTTTTACAGCAGTCTCTTTATCTCTGTGAGCACCGTTTATCGGCTCTTCTATAACGTCGTCTATCAAATTTAAGCTTTTCAGATCGTCGGCGGTTATTTTTAGCGCCTTTGTAG
>CAURRL010000235.1:0-2659 GCA_963526895.1 uncultured Campylobacter sp.
TGCGGATACTGTGCGCGCCGTGCTCGACGGGCGACGAGGTATACTCGCTAGGCATGCTCGCGCACTCAAATTTGCTCGACGTAAACCGCGTTAGCATCGTTGGTATCGACATAAATTCCGAGGCTATCGATAGCTGTAAAAAGGGCGTTTATAGCGAGCGCTCACTGCACCGCCTAAACGACAATCAAAAAAATATATACTTTACAAAACGCGACGGCAAGTACGAAATCAAGCGTGAGATGCTGCCTAGATGCGAGTTTAGCGTGGCAAATATCTTTGACGACGCGATCTTTAAGCTCGGTAAATTTGACATCATTTTCTCGCGAAATATGATGATTTATTTTAACGAGGAATTTAAGCTAAAAACGGTCGAGCGCTTTCATAAAATTTTGAGCGATCACGGCAGACTCTACGTAGGACACGCCGATCTGGTGCCGTTTACGACGCTTTATAAAAAGCATATTTCAAACGGCACGACTTATTACGCTAAGGCTTGAGTGTAGTAAATTGCCGTTAAATTTGATTGATAAATTTGACGTACCGAGACTGCTACGTTTTTGATGCGGACGGCAAATTTGCCGGGTCAAATTTGATTAAATTTACTCCTTTTTAAACCCGCTCCGCAAGGCAAATTTACGCTAGCTCGTCTTTGTAAATTTTACGCACGAAAAGCCAGTAAATCGCTCCAGCAAAAAACATACAGCCTATTAGAGCCGTGATCAGCGAGAGGCTAAGCCCAAGCTCAAAAAGCAGCCCTATACCGCTAGAAATCACCGCCGCGACGCCTAGATAAACCATATCGTTATAGGCGATTATACGGCCGTAGTACGCCGGATCGCACTTTTGCTGGATGAGCGTGTAGGTGTAGCTCCAGAGCGTCGAGGTGAAAAATCCCGCGCAAAAAATCCCGATAAATCCGATATAAAAGTTAAACTGCAATGCGCTCCACGCGATGACGCCAAGCCCATGCCCGACGTAGATATAGACGAGGTTGGAGTTTGAGACGAATTTGCTAAGCACGAGCGGGCCGACGATGAGGGCGACGGCGCGGCAGGCGTTAATGTAGCCGATAATGAGAGATGCCGAGAGCAGGCCAGCATACGGATAGTCCGCTAGTAGTGCCACGAGCGCGTCGTAGCTGGTTACGCCTACAACCGCGTGTAGCATGATGAGGTGCGCGATGAGCGGATTTTGTTTTACGTATTTTAGGCCGTTTTTTAGCATCTCTCGGACTTTTTCGCAGCCTTTTTTAGCTCGCACGGCGATATCGATTTCAAGCAGGACGATAAGCGCCACGCCGTAAAGAGCGCAGTCTAGCAAAAAGGCGCTTTTTATCCCGAAAAAATGGATATAAATGCCTGCCAGCCCCATACCCGCGGTGTATGAAAACGCCCAGATGAGCGAGTGAATCTCGTTTGCGGTTTTTAGGTCGTCTTTGTTTAAAATTTTAGGAAAAAGGCTCATCTCGACCTGAAAATACGTCCCACCGGCTCCGACTCTGATAAATATTATCACAAATAGCAGCCACATCAAGGAGAGCTTGTCAATAAAAACGAGCATAAAAACCGTCACCATCTCCACGACCGTGAGCGCTATTAGCATCGGTTTGGGGCTAAATTTGTCCACCACGATACCGCTAAAAGGCGATAGTAGCACGCCCGGCTCGAAAGCTAACGCAGCTGCGGCCGTGATCGCCCAAACGGGTGCGTCAAGCTCGATAAGTAGCGTGAAAATGCCCGTGTGCGAGAACCAAACACCAAAATAACAAATCAGCTGTATGAGCGAGAGGCGCGCGAAAACGGGCTGGGTTTTTAGTAGGGTTATAAATTTACTCATTTTGGGCTTTGGGTTAAATTTGAGCGCTAAATTTGCCGATTAGTTTGCTTCTAGCTTTTTGTAGATGCGCTCCTGGGCGAAATTTTCTTTGATAAAGCTGTTTTGGTTGCTGATCTGGCGTAGCGTATCGCCGTTAATCTCGAAATTTAGCTTTTCGCGGTATTGATTCGTCACTCTTAGGGTGTTGCCCTCTATCTCGTAAATGCCCGTTTGTAGTTCTCTTTGCGCGATCTTTTTTTGATAAACGGTGTCGATTTTAAACGTTTTGTCCGCATTTAGGGTTAGCGTGCTTTTTGAGTTTTCGCTACATCCGTCGCAAAACACCTTAGCCTCGTAAACGCCGATCAAATTTTCCTTATCTATCTCGGCGCCGCACGTTTCAAAAACCTCCGTACTGCCGCATTTTTTGCTATTTACCGCGCTTGCGCCGCCGCTTGTCGCACAGCCTGCAAATATCATCGCAGCCGCGGCTAAAAATAAAATATTTTTCATGATTTATCCTTAAAATTTTGGCTAATTATACTAAAAAATTTCCGCTAAAATGGCGATTTTTTAGCAAAAAGCGGCTAAAATGATGAAAAATATTTTAAGGAGTAGTCATGGAAGAGAGCATCCCGTTTATCGTATTTGCCGTGGTTGTGCTGGCCTTTGCGGTCTTGTTTTTAAAAGCCGGTATCAAGATTATCTCGCAGTCTGATATCTACATCGTCGAGCGTTTGGGTAAATTTCACAAGGTGCTTGACGGCGGATTTCACATCATCATCCCTTTTGTCGATCAGATCCGCGCCGTGATTACCGTAAGAGAGCAGCTGGTAGATATAAC
>CAURRL010000236.1:0-2642 GCA_963526895.1 uncultured Campylobacter sp.
CTTTCAAGGTATCTCTCATCTAACTTAAGTGCAGCTTTAGGCGGTAATTTATTTTTTAGATTCTTGACCAAATTTTCCGTCTCGCGCACGCTAAGACGCTGCCCGATGATGGTATCGACCGCCGTTTTTTCGTCGTTTGACTCAAGACCCACGATGACTTTGGCGTGCCCCTGCGTTAGTTTGCCCTCTTTTATATACTCTTGCGTCGTAGCGCTAAGGCTCAAAAGTCTCATAGTGTTCGTTATCTGAACCCTGCTTTTGTGGATGATGTTTGCAAGTCCGTCCTGCGTGATTTTGTATTCGTCTATGAGCTCTTTATAAGAATTTGCAAGCTCGATCGGATTTAGGTCCTCTCTTTGGATATTTTCTATGAGCGCTAGTTCGCGAAGGCTTTGGCTCTCGATATCTGCGACTATGGCCTTTATCTTGCTTTCGCCCAGCATCTTAGTCGCGCGAAATCTCCTCTCGCCCGCAATCAGCATATATCCGCCATCTTTTTCTATAACGATGATTGGCTGGATGAGTCCGTGTCTTTTGATACTTTCGCTAAGCTCTCTTAGTGCCGTTTCGTCGAAATTTTTACGCGGTTGATACGGGTTTTCGGTAATCAACTCAAGGTCTATTTCTTTTATTATTTCGCTGTTACCTTCGTTTATTTCGGCTTTATACGCTAGCTCTACATCACCCAAAATCGCTTCTAGTCCGCGCCCTAGTCCGCCTTTTTTAGCCATTCGTTATCCTAAAATACAGCATGCCAAATTTTGATACGCTACCGAGCCGGGTGATTTTATGTCGTATAAAATTACTGGCTTACCAAAGCTCGGGCTTTCGGCAAGCTTTACGTTTCGCGGTACTATGACGAAGTCGCCGTCGCCGTCTTTGGTTTTAAACAGCTTATTTTCAAAATGCTGCTTTAAATTTGCCACCGTTTCCTTGGCTAGGTTATTTTGTGAGCTGTACATAGTTGGCAAAAAGCCCTTGATATTTAGCTTTGGATTTATGGTTTTTTTAATGATTTTTACCGTATTTAAAATTTGTGCAAGCCCCTCTAGCGCATAAAATTCGCACTGGATCGGGATTATCACGCTATCGCTAGCACTTAGTGCGTTTACGGTGATGCTACCCAGTGCCGGGGGACTATCGATAATGATGAAATCATACTGCCCCTCGACCTCTTCTATCTTGCTTTTTAGTATCTTTTGGCAGTCTTTGCTCTGTTCGCTTAGCTCCTGCTCGATGCCTACGAGACCGATGTTCGAAGGCGCTAAAAAAAGCGTTGGTATCTCGGTTTTTAACACGATTTGCGAGAGCTTTTTGCGACCCGTGAGCACGTGATAGATGTTGTACTCATAGTCGTTTCTACTAAAGCCCATTCCTGTCGTCGCGTTTGCCTGCGGATCGATGTCGATGAGTAGGACTTTTTTTTCGGCTACAGCTAGCGATGCGGCCAAATTTACCGCCGTAGTCGTCTTCCCGACGCCGCCTTTCTGGTTTGCGATAGTTATAATTTCACACATGAGAATTTTCCAAATTTTTGTTTTTAACTGATTAATTCTACAGAAAACTTACTTTGTCCAAGTTTAGTTTCGGCTTTAAAATTTCTGAAAGAATTTCGCGGCTCGTCCCCGCCGATATTTTGTAAAAATATTAAATTTTACGTCAAATTTAAGCAAATTTATCTGAGCGAAAAAACCATTCGCCCATCTATGTCCAAAGATCCATCAGATAGGAGTTTTGCGTCTTTGAGCGCCACTTCTTCGCCCTCAAAGTGCGTGATAAATTCTCTTGATTTTTTAAATTCACTCTCAAATTTTTTAAAAATTTCCGCCCAAGACGGAGCCGTTTGCAGCCTCTTACAAAACTCCCCGACCGCGGCGCTAGGGCTCACGTCTATATCTAAAATTCCGGCGTTTTCGGGCGCATTTTTTAGATTTATGCCCATGCCGCAAACGTAAATTTCGCCGACTCTCGTCGTCAAGGTTCCGCCGATTTTTTTGTCGCCGACATAAAAATCATTCGGCCATTTTAGCCAGATTTTTGAGCCGCGAGCCGCGAGTACTTCGCGCATTATCATCGAAAAATATATCGACGCCGACTCGCCCCTTAGATCGTCCGGCAGCGCCGTCTCGCTCATACAAAATGAAAAAAACAGATTGCCCTCCAGCCCGCTCCACGTGTTGTTTCTGCTGCCGACACCCTGCGTCTGCTCTTTTGCCACGAGCGCAAAAGGCGGCTGTATTTCGCCGTTTCGCAGTCCTTCGACCAGAACTTTTTGCGTAGAAGAGACACTATCTGCGAACTCTATTCTCAAATTTTATTCCTTTTAAATTTGCTGTTTTATTTTACATTGCGAGCGCATTAGTATCATAAATTTACAAGGCAAGCTTCACTCGGCTCAAATTTACGACACTATATCGCCGACGCCAAGGCGCTTGCCGTTTAGATACGCGCTAGCGTCCACGGGCTTTTTGCCAGGCTCTTGCACCTTCATGATCTTAACCGCGCCCTCGCCGCAAGAAACGCGAAAACCAAGCTTGTCGACGCATAGAATTTCGCCCGCTCGTTCAAATTTACGCCCGCAAAATTCGCGCAAAAGCTCTAGTTCTAAAATTTTAAGTCCGCTAGCTAGATAGATCCCGGGC
>CAURRL010000237.1:0-2595 GCA_963526895.1 uncultured Campylobacter sp.
TGTCGGCGTATTTCTCGCCAAATAACGCGATCGCGCCGCTATTTTTAGCGTCCTCGACGTCCATTATCTCGGTTTTTGCCGCGATACTCTCGGCGATTGCTTCGTTTACGAAATTTTCGATCTTCGTTAGCTCCTCCGCCGTCACTGCCTTTGGATGCGAGAAGTCAAATCTAAGTCTGTTTGCCTCGACGCTAGATCCGGCCTGCGCGATATGCGTTCCTAGCACGCTTCTAAGCGCAGAGTGGAGCAGGTGCGTAGCGCTGTGATGGCGCGCGATCTCGGCTCTTTGCTCGCTTACTTTTAGCTTCACGGAGTCGCCGACTTTAAGCTCTTTTTTTACTGCGACGTTTGATAAATTTAGCCCAAAAAACTTTTGCGTATCTAGCACGTCGGCCACGCCATCTATCTCGCCGCTGTCGCCTGTTTGGCCGCCGCTTTGCGCGTAAAAAGGCGTCACGTCAAACATCGCCCAGCCTTGCTCGCCCGCTTTTAAAATTTGAGTTTCTTTAAAGTCCTCATCAAGCAGCGCTAAAACCTTGCTCGTGCGCCCAAGCTCCTCGTAGCCGCTAAATTTGTTTTCGCCGAATTTTTCTAAAAGCGCCTTGAAATCGCCCTTTGCGCTCTTGTCACCGCTGCCTTTCCAAGCAGCCTTAGCGCGCGCTTTTTGCTCGCTCATTAGCTCGTCAAATTTAGCTTCGTCGACTTTGAGTCCTTTTTCGCGTAGCATATCGGCCGTGAGATCTAGCGGGAAGCCGAATGTATCGTAAAGCTTAAACGCAGCCTCGCCGCTAAAAATATCTTTCGTGCGTGCTAGCTCGCTCTCAAAAAGCTCGAGTCCGCTCGCGATCGTAGCTAAAAATCTCTCTTCTTCCAGCCTGATTTGCTCTTTTACTGCCTCTTTTTTCTCGTTTAGGTAGGCGTAGTGGCCGCCCATTAGCTCGCAGACTTTATCTACAAGACGGTACATAAATGGCTCTTTTATACCTAGCAGATATCCGTGCCTGATCGCGCGGCGTAGGATACGGCGAAGCACGTAGCCGCGGCCCTCTTTGTCAAACGTCGTGCCTTGGGCTAGCAGGAAAGTCACCGAGCGGATATGATCGCTGATGACGCGGTAGCTAGCGCCGCTCTCATACGCGTAAGGCTTACCGCAAAGCTTTGCGACTTCTTCGATAAGAGGCATAAAAAGCGAGCTGTCGTAGTTGCTAAATTTGCCTTCCATTATCGCCGTGACGCGCTCAAGCCCCATGCCCGTGTCGATGCTAGGCTTTGGTAGCGGAGTTAGCTTGCCGTCGCTGCTACGCTCGTACTGCATAAAAACCAGGTTCCAAATTTCAAGAAATCTGTCGCCGTCGCCGCCCATGTAGTCCTCAGGTGTGTTAAAATGCTCGCTGCCCTGGTCGTAGAATATCTCCGAGCACGGTCCGCAAGGCCCCGTATCGCCCATCTGCCAGAAGTTATCGTGATCGCCGAATCTATAAATGCGTTCCTTTGCTATATGCTGCTCCCATAGCGCAAATGCCTCGTCGTCGCTCTCGTGGACGGTCACATAGAGGCGGTCTTTTGGTAGTTTTAGTACCTGAGTGACGAACTCCCACGCGTACGCGATCGCGTCTTTTTTGAAATATTCGCCAAAGCTAAAATTTCCAAGCATCTCAAAAAACGTGTGGTGGCGCGCGGTGTAGCCGACGTTGTCTAGGTCGTTGTGCTTGCCGCCTGCGCGGATGCAGGTCTGACAGCTCGTGCGGATCGGCGGGGTAGGGCGCGGCACTTCGCCGGTGAAAATGCTCTTAAACGGTACCATGCCAGCGTTTGTAAAAAGTAGCGTAGCATCGTTTGGCACTAGCGGCGCAGACGGGATGATCTCATGACCTTTTCTTGCGAAAAAATTTAAATAAGCTTCTCTAATATCCATCGTTTTATTCCTGATTAAAGTTTTAAAATAGGGCTGATTTTAGCATAAATTTGATAAAACTTGTTTGAGGCCCACTATAAAAAGGCGTCGGTAAAATTTAAAAATCGCTCGCATTATCCGTTTAATTACAATTTTTGACTATAATTGCCTAAAAAACATTAAATTTTGGGAAAAAGACTATGAAAAAACGAGTTGCGATAATAGGATTTGGAAACGACGCGAAGCACTACTATAACGAGCTTCGTCGCTCCGAACACTTCGAGCTGGCGGCGATTTTTGACGGCGTTAAAAATAGCGAAATTTGCGGACGGATTCCTGTGTACGATAATATAAACGACCTTTTAGACTCTGTGCAGATCGACGCTCTCATCGTCACTGATACGCATAAATATCTAAATTTGATACCAAAATGCCTAAATTTTATAAAATTTATCATGCTTGATCCTTGGCTTTGCAAATCAGGCGAGATAAGGGAGCTAAAATACTGCTTTAAATCCCAAAATATAGGCGCTTATGTGGCTTTTACCGATAGATTTAATCCCGTTATCGCCTCTATAAAAAAAGAACTCGCCAAAGAGAAGGAAGTTTTTTCGATAAATATCGCTCGCGGGTTTAATAAAGGTGTAAATTTGCAGCTTGAAATTTTACAAAATATCGACGTTGCAAGGTTTATAACGTGT
>CAURRL010000238.1:0-2587 GCA_963526895.1 uncultured Campylobacter sp.
GCCGTGAAAGACGCCGAAAAAGTTTTTTCTAAACATCGAAAGAGCGATGTTGCTAATCTCGCTTGCGCAGTATTTTAAGTCCATTTTAACCTTTTATAAACTTTTTTTGTTATTATACACAAAAAATAAAGGCTAAATTTGAACTCCCCACACGTTCCCGTGCTACTTGATGAAGTTTTGCAAGCTTTTGCTTATATAAAAAGCGGCGCGATTGTCGATTGTACGCTCGGATACGGCGGGCATTCTAGCGCGATTTTAGAGCAAAATCAAAACGTAAATTTGATAGCCTGCGACCAAGACGAGGAAGCGATCAAATTTAGCTCCGAAAGACTTAAAACATTCGGTCAAAGAGCGCAAATTTTTAAGAGCAAATTTTCAGAAATTTTAGGCAAAGTAGAACAATCTAAAATCCGCGGTATCCTGGCCGACATCGGCGTTTCGTCGTTGCAGCTAGATAAAAACGAGCGCGGCTTTGGACTAAAGAGCGAAAATTTGGATATGCGGATGGACGCGCAGGCTAAATTTTCAGCTTACGACGTCGTAAATTCTTATAGCGCAAAAGAGCTAGAGCGTATCTTTGAGGACTATGGTGAGCTGCCAAATCCGGCTAAATTTGCCGCTAAAATCATAGAAGCTAGGCAAAGCGGCGAGATAAAAAGCGCCGAACGTCTCGCGCAAATAATCGGGCTAAAGGGTGTAAACGGACGCAGCGTTAGTGCGGCGACGTTAGCTTTTCAGGCAATCAGAATAGAAGTAAACAACGAGCTTGGCGAGCTGCAAAATTTGCTCCAAAGCATCGAGGATTCGCAGATCGACGAGTGCGTCGTGGCGATAATCAGCTTTCATTCGCTAGAAGATCGTATCGTAAAAAATAAATTTAGGCAGTGGGCGCAAAGCTGCATTTGTCCGCCGCAAGCTCTAAGATGCACGTGCGGAGGGGATAACGCGCTAGGTAAAATAGTCAGTAAAAAGGCAATAACGCCAAGCGCTGCCGAAGTCAAGGCAAATCCGCGCTCAAGCTGCGCGAAAATGAGGATTTTTAAAATTTCAAGAGGTAAAAATGCAAGATAAAAATGAGCTTTTAGAGTTTAGCGGCGAGCAAAAAAAGGAGCGAAATTTAGACTATAAAACGTTAGCAACGGCGTATTTGGGGCTTTTTATCGCACTTGCTTTGTTTTTGCCTAAAATTTACATCACAAATCAAATTTATTACATCAGCCGCGAAATCGGCGATCTAAGCAGCAAACGCGACGTCTTGCTCGAAGAAAATAGAGAGCTTCGCCTAAAACTCGAGAGGATGAAATACAAAAATCAAATTTTAGATCCGCTCATCTTGCAATAGCTAAATCCCGGCCTCAGACTGCGCGACTAGGCGTTCCAGGACGTACTGCTCCAGGTCTTTGCGCGGAATTTCGTTTTTTACCGCTTCATTGTAGATCATCTCGACTTTTGTAGAGTATTTTTCATAGCTAAAATACGGAAAATGCACGCTCCAGGCCTTTTTTATGAGCTCCTTGCTCACGGCTTTTCTCGCCCAAATTTTAAACATATCAAAGCCAATAAAAACGGCTGAAGTGCCCACCACTGCGCTAACGATCGAGAGATGAAAGTCGAGTTTAGTAAAAAGATGGTGTGTCAAAAGCAATAAAATAAAAAATACCACAAAGCACAAAAGGCCGTAAACTAGGTAGGTTTTTGCGTAACGAAATTTAAAATTTAGCTTAGCTGGATCTACTAACATGCCTTCGTTAAAAAGGCAATTTGCCTCAAGCAGATCGCGAAACAGCACGGGTTGCTTCGAGATAACGAAGATATTTTCTAGGATTAAATTTTTAAACGCGTTATTTTTCATCTTTATGATTATCCTTAAATTTAGCCTCAATTATAGCAAAAACTTCGTAATCCAAGCTAAAATTTGGCCTTAAAGCAACGCTTTTTTAAGAGTATTTGAGCTAAAATTACTTAAATTTTAAGGAGAAAAAAATGAACGGAATAGTATATCTAAACGGCGAATTTATAGATGCGGCGGCGGCTAAAGTTAGCGCGTTTGACCGCGGATTTATCTTTGGCGACGGCATTTACGAGGTGGTACCGGTGCTAAACGGACGACTCGTGGATAGAGAGGATTTTTGGGAAAGATTTGAGAGAAGCCTAGCTGCGATCGAGCTAAGCTTACTGCTTTCAAAGAGCGATTTTCAGGGCGTTTTAGAGGAAGTGATCTGGCGAAATAACCTAAAAGAAGGCGGCGTTTATATGCAGATCACCCGCGGCGTCGCCGATAGGGATTTTAAATTTATAAAAGGCCTAAAGCCGACTTGTTTTGTCTTTTGCTACGAAAAAGATATAGTCGCAAACCCCGACGCCGCAACCGGCATCAAAGTCGTTAGCGTCGAGGATATCCGCTGGAAGCGCCGCGATATCAAGTCCATCTCGCTTTTAGCGCAGTGCTACGCCAAAGAACAAGCCGTAAAAGCCGGCGCCTACGAGGGTTTTATGGTCGAAAACGGCTTTGTAACCGAGGCGACTAGCTCGTCTGCGTTTATCATAAAAGATAACGTCCTCATAACCAAACCGCTTTCAAATGAGA
>CAURRL010000239.1:0-2586 GCA_963526895.1 uncultured Campylobacter sp.
CCTCTTTATTGCGCCCAAAAAGCCGCCCGAGCCTTCGTTTTTATCGCTTTCGTTTTTCTTTTTATACAGCTTCATCGCTTCGCTTAGTTGCTGCGCCGCCGTATCGGCGTAGATAAACGCGCCTTCGGGGTCGCAGTTAAAAAGATTTGAGTAGCACTCAGAATCATTTAAATCAAGCGGATTTGGCACGATGACGTCGGTTGCCTCAAGCAGCCCGTAGCCGCCCTCCACGCTAAATTTAACCGCGCTCAAAAATGCGGGCAAATTTTGCGCGTAAAACTCGTCCATTTTGCGCTTGATCTCGCCGCCTGCGCCATAGTCCTGCCAAAATTTAGCCAAATTTGCCGCGCTTATAAACGCGCCCGATGAGTAGTTTCCGTCAAATTCGCCCGTAAATTTAGCTTTTATTTCAGGCGGTATAACGCCGCTTATATCGCTTAGATACCGTTTAAATTCGCCGTGTTCGTCCGCCAAAAAGCTAAGCGCCGTGCCGCGCGTGTAGAAGTATTTTCTAAAAAATCCCTGCACGGCGGCGAGTATGTAGCCATGTCCCGTCGAAAAGCTCTCGTCGTCCTTGGTTTCAAGCGCGATTTTTAGGGTATCGATGTATTTTTGCGCGTAAAAATCCTCTATGCCGTACTCTTTTGCAAGCCTTTGTGCGACCGACCAGTCGCCCTCGCGCGCGCTTTTTAATGCGTCAAAATACCACTGCTTTATCTCGCTTTCGTTGATCGGATGATAGCTCACGTCGTAGCCCATTTTGGCTCCTTTTTGGGTAGATTTTTTCTAAATTTACAAAGATCGCGGCTGATTTACGCGTATAAAATCGACCCCAAACGAATCATATTTGAGCCGCATTTTATCGCTAGCTCAAAGTCGCCGCTCATGCCCATCGAGCAAATTTGCGCGCCCTTTGATTGCAGATTTTCATAAATTTTACGCGTCGTCTCAAAGCTTTTTTGCACGATTTTCTCGTCCTCTATGTGCGCGCCGATACTCATCACGCCGACTGGTTTTAAAAATTTGCACTCCTGCGCGATTTGTAAAAATGCATCCTGTGCGGCTTCTGGCGAGATGCCTTGTTTGCTATCTTCGTAGGCCGAGTTTATCTGTAGCAGGCAGGGTAGCTCGTAATCCAGCCTCTTATCCACCGCAAGTGCGGCCTCTACGCTATCGCAGCTTTGCCAAAGCGCGGGTTTGAGCGCTAGCAGGTGATTTATTTTGTTGCTCTGAAGTCGCCCGATGAAGTGCCACTCGATCGGCAAATTTGACAAAATTTCGCTCTTGTTTTTGAGCTCTTGCACGCGGTTTTCGCCAAAACTCGTTTGTCCCTGTTTAAAAAGCTCCAAAACCTCTTTAGTCGTTACATTTTTGCTCACGGCGATTAGCTTCACGGCCTCGCCAGTGCGTGCATTTTCGATGCGTTCTAAAATTTGCGCGAGCTTCATTGTCCCGCTCCGCTTAGGCGCATCACGTCGTTAAAGGTTGCAAACGCCATCAAGCAGAGCAAAAATGCCCAGCCGCAGTAGGTGAGGCCGATATAGACTTTTTCGTTCATCTCGCGGCGGAAAATCAGCTCGTAAAGGTTGAAAAATATGTGTCCTCCGTCAAGCGCGGGGATAGGCAGCAGGTTTAGCACGCCTAAATTTACCGAGATTAGCGCGGCGATGATGAGTAGTGTTGAGAGGCCGATGCCAGCGGCTTTTGAGGTGATGTCGGTGATCTGGATGATGCCGCCCATCTCTTTTAGTGGCACGACGCCAACAATGAGCTTTTCAAGCCCCGTAAATATGAGCTTTGAGGCGTTTGCGGTCTCAACGAGCGCAAATTTGAGCGAGCTAAGGCCAGTGTTTCGTATCGTGACGGCCTCGCCTGAGGGCGAAATGCCGATGAGCGGTTTTTCTATCTTTTCGCCAAACATCGTCATGCTTTGCCCGACTTTAGGCGTCAAATTTATCGTTTTTATTTCGCCCGCGCGCTCGAGCGTGATCGCGGTGGAGGTTAAATTTACGTTTTTGCTTATCTCGTCCCATTCGCTGATTTTGATGCCGTTTATGTTTAAAATTTTATCGCCTTTTTGCAGTCCGGCACTCGCCGCAGCCGAGTTTTCCAGCACCTTGCCTACAGTCGGAGCTAGCCTCTCAACTCCGATATGTCCGAGCGCGATAAAGATAAAAAACGCCAAAGCGAAGTTAAAAAACGGTCCGGCAAAAAGGATGAAAATGCGTCCTAGCGGGCTAAGCCTAGTGTAGCTGTCGGCGTCCTCGTTTTTTAGTCCCGGTTTGGCGTCCTCTTGTCCTTTTAGGCTAACGTAGCCGCCAAGTGGTATCGCGCTGATGGCGTACTCGGTGCCGCCGATAGTTTTTGAGTAGACGCTCTGGCCAAAGCCCACGCTAAATTTTAAAACGCCCACTTTTAGCATGCGAGCGGCGAGAAAGTGGCCCAGCTCATGGAAAAATATAAGAAACGAAATCACCAAAACCGTGATCAAAAAGTGCCACGAATACGCATAAATGCCGACGGCTAGCAATGCCGCCACAAAGATAATGCTTTTCAAAATTTACCTTTAAATTTGATTTTACCGCT
>CAURRL010000240.1:0-2576 GCA_963526895.1 uncultured Campylobacter sp.
CACCTCATACATCGAGATTACGTTTATAGAGCTTTTTAAGCTTTATATGTTTATTCTGCATAGAGTGTTGCTTTTTACCGTTCCTATCGCGTTTTTCGCATCGCTTGCGCTCATGTTTTTCAGACTTTCGCGCGAAAACGAAAGCATCGTGCTTTTTACGCTCGGATATTCGCCCGTTAAGATCGCTAAATTTTTTCTCATCGTTAGCGGCGCGGTCTCAATCTTTCTCATCGTAACCGCGATAGTACTGATCCCCACGGCTGCGGAGCTAAACTCAAATTTCGTCTCGTACAAAAAAACCGTCACCAAGCTAAATTTAAAGACGACCGAATTCGGACAAAAATTTTCCGACTGGATGGTCTTCATCCAAAACGAAAAAAACGACGAGAACGGCACTCTTTACGAGGGCGTGACGCTTTATTCGCCAAAAGAAGGCGCGCACCGATTCGTCCTTGCTAAAAACGCTCGCCTAACCAACAACAACGCCGTGCTTGAGTTTACGCTATCAGAGGGTAAAATTTACGATATGAGAGACGCCTCGTGGCATAAAACCGACTTTGGCACGATGAAAATCAGCACCGTCCAAGAGGACAGCGTCGCGCAGACTAAGTCCTTTGTGCAGTATTGGCAGGCAATGAGCGAGGACAAAAAGCGCGCCAAAGACTTTGCGACATACGTTCTCATCGCGCTTTTTCCGCTAGCTACGACGCTTTTTGCTTTGAGCCTTGGTATCGTGACCTACCGCTACGAAAAGGGCTTTGTGTATTTTGGGATATTTGGCGTGCTATTTGGATATTTTACGCTCATTATGCTCTTTAGTTCGCGCGTTTTTATCGCGATTGCGGCGATATTTTTGCTATTTTTTATCGCCTCGATTTTTAGCTTTAGGGCTAAAATTTTAAAAAGATACTAAGTGCGGCTTAAACTCGTTTTTAGCTACGATGGGTCGAAATTTCAAGGCTCGCAGACACAGCCGCACGAAAACGGCGTCGAGGATGCTCTGGGCGTAGCCCTAGCGCATGTAGGGATCTTTAGTAAAATAATCTCCAGCTCGCGCACAGACAAGGGCGTGCACGCAAACAATCAAGTCGCCTGCGTGGAGTGCGGCGAGCATTTTAAGGACTTTGCGCGTCTAAAAGCCCTCATCAACCGCCACGCTCATCCGGCCATTCACGTCAAATTTATAAGCAGCGTTAAAGACGAATTTCATCCGCGATACGACGCTACGGCTAGAGCCTACCGCTATGTCATAAATCACGGCGAGTTTTCGCCTTTTTTGGTGCCTTACGAGACTTTTTTGCCCAAATTTGACCTAAATTTAGCAAACGAGCTGCTCGCGCTTTTTGTCGGCGAGCATGATTTTAGCGCGTTTATGAAGCTTGGCAGCGACGTCAAAAGTCCAGTGCGGCGAATCAAAAAAGCGTTTTGCTACGAGCGCGGCGAACGAACGATTATCATCTTTAAAGCAAATGGCTTTTTGCGCGCCCAGGTTCGCCTCATGGTCGCTAGCGTTTTAAAGGCGCTCGAGCTTGCCAAAAGCGGTAAATTTAGACAAATGCAGACGCATGAGTTTAAATTTGAGCGCGCCGAGGCGGCAAATTTGGACACAAATTTAAACAAAAAAAGCCACGATAATATCCTGACGAAAGGCCACGAAAGCGTAACTTTGGCCAAATTTGAAAAAAACGCAAATTTGATAGCCGAACAAGCGGTTTGCGTCGCCTCAAATTTTGACGATAAAAACTCAAATTTAAACAAAGTCGCAAGCAACCACCGAGATGCAAATTTCCTCAAAGCAAAAGAGCTTTTACGCCGAGCTATCTACGAGCAAAAGCCGCTCACTCGTATCCCTGCGCCGCCAAACGGCCTTTATCTAAACCGAGTTTTTTACGAATGAGAAATCAAAAAATAAAAGAAGCTATCGCTGCAGTAACGCAAAAGCAAAAGGCCCTACGCAGTATTTACGTCCAGTTTTTGGCCGTAAACTCCGTTGCGTTTGTTTTTGCCGGTGTTTACACGCTGCTTATCGATCCGTCGTTTGAAGTCGTAGGCGTACTGCTCGTCATCGCACTGTTTGTACAAGCGGCGCTAGCAACTTTTATAGCAGATGTTTTATATAAGATAAACGGCGAGGAGCTAAACAAAAATGCAAGGACTGATTATAAGCGGTTTTATAAAAACGTTTTTATAAACGCTGTCGTCAAAAGTATCGACGGCAAATTTAACTACGAACCCGCTCAAGGCATCTCAAGAAACGAGTTTTTGAAAGCTCAAATTTACAGAGAGCTTGAGTTTAGGAGCGAGGATCTCATCAGCGGCGTTTACAATAACGTTAAATTTCAGCTAAGCGAAGCTATCGGCGAGAAGCGAAAATACGCGACTTCAACCAATATCTACGTGATTTCTTTTATGGCGATTAAAGCGATGTTTGATATTTATATGGATTTTAAGGGTACGGTTTTTGTCTGCGAATTTTATAAAACCTTCAAAGGCGTGACGATTTTGGCGGATAAAAAGGCTATGAATACGAAAATGATAGGTGAAAAAGAGGTGCTGGATGATACGGAGTTTAACAA
>CAURRL010000241.1:0-2572 GCA_963526895.1 uncultured Campylobacter sp.
TGTTCTATCTTCGGTCGAAAATTTCGTCGCAACATTTAAATTCATCGCAAGATACCGCGCCGAAATTTGATTAAATTTTAAGAACCCAAAAGCGTATAATTTTGAGACGGATTTAAATGTTGTGCAGAAAATTTGGGCAAGGCTAGACAGATAGTCTGCCGTAGTCCCAAATTCTCAAACTCATTTAAAAACACTCAAAAGGCTAGCTTTTTTGTTTTATGGTTTCATACGCCTCATTTATCTCTTGCAGTTTTCTGGTACTCTTTTCTATCATCTCCTCGCTCTCGCCGCGCCCCATAAGGATATCTGGATGATATTTTTTTACGAGTTCGCGGTAGCGCTTTTTTACTTCGTCAAACGGCACGTCCTCTTTTAGACCAAGCACGGCATACGGGCTTTTCGTACGCATTTCATAAGGATTTCTCCGCGTCTGCCTTTGATCGTAAAATGCCTCAAACCTCGCCAGTATCGCTTCAAAAATACCCTCATCAAGCCCAAATCCCGAGGCGATCTGCTCTATGATATTGCGCTCGCTTTTGCTAAATTCGCCGTCGATATAGGCTAAATTTAACAAAAACGATATCTTTGCAGCTGCAGCATCTTGACTCAGACGAAAGCGATCTTGGTACTGCCGCGCGATAAAATATGCGTTATGCACCGTCTCTTTTTCGCGGTTATAGATCTGCTTTAGTTCCGCTCTCATAGCTGCGTCGTTACCGAGCCTTAGCGTGATATCGTCTAGCGTTTCGCTGATGAGGCGAGCTTCTAGCTCATTTACCTTGCCGTCGCTTTTGGCGACTTTAGCAAGCAAGCTAATTAGAAATTTAGCCTCTTCAAACATCGCCTTTTTTCGCGAGCCACCTAAATTTACGGGATTTTGGCTAAAATTTGAGACCAGATAGTAAATCCCGCAAAAGATCAAAAACCAAAAAATAAAATTCAAAATATCACCATAAATGATAAATCGTATTTTTGAGCTTGCCGCCCACTAGCTCGTTTTTACGCCACGAGCTCTCGTCGTTCATCACGTTCCAGCGGCGCTCGTCGGGGCGATAAAACCAGTCTTTGTCGATCTGATAATAAATCTGCTTGCCGTTTGCCTCGATGATGTTGGCGATGTTGTTGTCGTGGTAGCTGTTCTCGTCGTAGTCGGTAAACGCGCGCTGTCCCATCTCGGAGTAAAGAAGCGTTAGCTCCTGAAGCATCTCGTTTAGCTCGTTGTCCATCTTTTGCACGTGCAGCCCGATCTCCTCTGCCTCGCGGAAAAGTATCGGATAATCATGCGCCGGATAGTCGCTGTTTAGGCGCTCGGAGATGTTTTGGATCTTTGCCTCGTCGTTCATATGATAGCGCAAAAGCTCGCAGCAAATCTTTAGCGAGAGCGAGCTGGCGCGGTCTACTGCGCCAAAAACCAGCGGATGGATGTAGTTGTATAGCGATTTATACGGGTTTTCGTCGTTGTCTTTTTCGTGCATTTTCCATAGTTTTATCACGCGGTTTAGCTCGTCCATCGACACGCTAACGCGCTCGTTGCCGTTATCTATCGGGCTCATCGCGTGCTTTAGCGAGGTATCAACCGCTGTCAGATACGCTAGCGGGCCCATCACGATCTCGTTTGCGCCAAGCGCCATCATCGTCGCTGCAGACGCGCAGTTAGCGGGGATAAGGGCGGTTATGTTTTTGCAGTAGTTTCGCAGGGTGCTGATGATGCGAAGAGCTGCTATACCGCTGCCGCCGTCGCTTTTGATAAACAAAAACGCATTTTCTATCTTTTTACCTTTTAAAATTTCATACATCGCGCTCGCGTCGTTGCCGCAGACGCTGCCCGCGTTTGAGTTGTAGTATGTGATGAGCGTGCCGCCCAGTTTGGCCTCGACCGCCTTTAGTACCTGCTGAGTCTCGCTAAATAGCACCGGCGGCTTAGCTACGCTTTTTTGATCCATTCCTCTGCCCTCCTTTTGCGGCTGTTCTTCTTCTTTGTTGTTTAAAAAGTCCTTCCAAGACATCTACTTTCCTTTCAAATTTTGGTTAAATTTCACTTTTACGGTCGCCTGCAAGCTCGGCAAGATCACGGATCATCATCGCGAGCTGCTTAAATTTGATCAAATTTGACGCCAAGGCGCGCGGATAAATATCGCCGAGGCAAGCTAAATTTAGCAAGCGTCAAATTTACGCCGCTCAAATTTAACCTGCCCAGAGGCGTCAAATTTTAGTCCTCTTGGCGGATGATTGCGGCAAATTTATTAAAATAAACCTCACTCACGTCGCTTAGCTTTTCATCGATATCGTTTAGCTTAAATTTATCTCCGCCCACTGCGCCGATTTTTTCAAATTTGACGCCGTGTTTTGCGGCTAGAGATTCAAATTTAGCCTCGTCTTTTACGCCGACAATCGCGCGCGAAAAGCTCTCGTCAAAGATGAAATTTGACTTTTTAACGTCAAATTTACACTCCGCGCCAAGCCCGCTTAGGCACGCCATTTTTGCTAGCGTTATCGCTATGCCGCCCACGCCTACGCTGTTTGCAAACTCTAGTGCGCCCGATTTATTTGCCTCGATAACCAGATCCCATAT
>CAURRL010000242.1:0-2562 GCA_963526895.1 uncultured Campylobacter sp.
TAGAGCGTCATGCGGATCGAGATCACGCGCGGATCCTTACTCGCCTCCCTGATAAACTGCACGACGGGATCAAAGCTCTCATAGGGATGCACGACTAGCACATCTTCTTTGTCGATGACGTCAAACATCGAGAGGTGGCTGCTAAAAGGCGGCAGAGTCTTTGGCGCGTACGGCGGCAGGCAGAGGTGCGAGAATTCTTTATTTCCCACGATTTGCCAGAGCGAATTTAGCGTGAGCGGTACGGTGTATTCGTAGATATCTTTGTAAAAAATCTTCATGTGCGAGTTTAGAAACTCGACTATCTCGGCGTCGGCGTCCTTTTGTATCTGCATGCGCACAAAGGCGCCCTTTCGGCGTAGCTTTAGCCCCTGCTCTAGGATCATCATGAAATCATCGGCCTCTTCTTCTTCGATGACGATGTCGGCGTTTCGCGTGACTCTAAACGCCGCCGAGCTAAGCAGCTTGTAGCCAGGGAAAATCTCCTCCGCATGGCGATGCACGATCGTTTCTATCGGCACGTAGACATTGTCGCTAGCCTGAAAAAATCTCGGCAAAACACGCGAGATACGTATCATGCCAAATTTTATGATCTCGGGACTGTCCGCGTCGGCAAGCTTAACGGCTAGGCTAAAGCTAAGGTTGTTTAGATGCGGGTACGGATGCGTGGCGTCGACCGCGATAGGCACGATGACGGGCAGGATGTTTGAGAAAAAATACTCGTCGCATTTGGCGCGAAGTTCGGGCGAAATTTCGTCGTAATTTTTCATAAAAAGCCCGTTTTGCGCGAGCTCTTTTAGCGCGTCTTTATAGTGCTTTTCCACGAGCGCGAGCTCGTCTTTGATGTATTTTCTGATCTCTCTTAGCTGCTCGAGCGGACTCATGCCGTCGCTGCCGCTAGCTGCGACTCCAGCAGCAAAAAGCTGCTTAAGCCCTGCGATGCGGATCATGTAAAATTCATCCAAATTCGTCATATAAATCGCGATAAATTTTAGCTTTTCAAGCGGCGGCAACGCCTTTTCGCACTGGGCTAAAACGCGCGAGTTAAAGCGTAGCCAGCTAAGCTCGCGGTTGATAAAAACGCTCTTTTTCTCATCCATTTTCCATCCTTTTTGCTCTTTTATGAATTTTAGCGAATTTTCTCTTAAATCACGGCCTTTCCGAAAAACCGTAAGTTTGTGTTATAATAAACAAAAAACAAATTAAGCTTCGGCAAAAATAGGCAAGGAAATAAGATGGAATATATTTGGGCAGTTATTATTTTATGCGTCGGAATGGCGGTTTTTTGGGTTTTAAAGAAAATTTCTATGTGATCGCGTTTCAAATTTGACGAATGAATTTAGTGTTATTGCAGTGATTTTTTATTTTGGTTCTGAGTCAAATTTAACAAAGTTTTTAGAAATATTTTTAAATAGTTAAAAGATAAAATTTGAGGTAAAACGGCGGCGCAAATCGTCCGCCGCTATTAAATTAAAGATTATTTTCTTTTTTGTACTCAGCTAAAAAAGCGTAAATTTCATCTTTCAGTCTGAGTTTTTCACGTTTTAAAGCATCCACTTCGGCATCGTTATAGACATTGCCTTTTTGCATCTCAGCGATCTTTTCATCTAGGTCGTTGTGTTTGTCGAAAAGCGACGTAAATCTCGCATTCGTGCCTTTTAGCTTGGTTATAAGCTCTCTGTCTTCATGAAACATATTTGCTCCTTTGATGGATTAAATTTTAATTTAATTTTAGCGAATATTTTTTTAAGAGCTGGTTAAAAACACGCCGTATTTATGGCAATTTGGTAAATTTTACCCAACCTATGCCAAGTTTAAATTTATCAAATTTTATGAAGCCGATGAATTGTTTTTGCGTGAAATTTGAAGTGATCGCTTGATACAAATTTAAGCAGAACAAGCCGTGTAAAGCTCAAATTTAAACGTATTTTAGCTCTTCTGGCTTATGCCTGCTTTTTATAACGCGCTTAGTTAGGCGTATCGACTCGCCAGTGCCGATAACTAGCAGCTTCGTGCCAGTGCCGATTAGCGTGTCGCCCTTTGGCATCGGGATAAATTTGTTATTTACGTCTTTGATACCAACGACGTCGGCGTTTGTTATGTTTCGCAGGTTAGTTTCTTTTAGGCGTTTAAAGCGCACCCACGAATAATCAGGCACCGATATCTCCTCGATGTCGATCGGAGAGTCTTGTTTGTATAAAAACTGCTCGAGCAAATTTTCCATATCCGGACGCACGCTCATTGCGCTAAGGCGCTGGGCGACGAGTTTTGACGGGCTCACGACGCTGTTTGCGCCGAGTTTTTTTAAGCGCTCGGTATCGTCTTGATTATCGGAGTTTGTCATTATAAAATAAGGCTTTTTGCGCCCGATCTCTTTTTCATATAGCCTTACGGTAGCGATGAGAGCGATGTTGTCGGCGATATTTGGACTTAGCGTGATCATGCCTTTTGCGCTAGAAAAATGCGTCTTTAAAAGCGCCGTTTGCGTGTGCGGCTGAGATACGATGTGGTATGGATATTTGTATTTTTCAGCGATCTCAGGTAGATCCTCGCGTGGGTCAATGA
>CAURRL010000243.1:0-2557 GCA_963526895.1 uncultured Campylobacter sp.
AACAAACTCCGACCTGGAAGCTTGCTTATTACGCGGGCGACAGGCTAAAATACAGTTTCTAAATTTTCGCTCCGCACTTTAGCGGGGCGATTAATCTCATCAAATTTGACGCGGTTTGGCTGCGTCAAATTTGACTCAAATTTAAATTCTACTCGACTCGGTTTTAAAACTTCATCAAATTTATCCAACTTCGGCTTTTTAAATTTAATCAAATTTTGTGCGAACGGTTTATTAAATTTGATCGTTAAATTTGTGGTACGTGTAAATTTGAAATCAAAAAAATAGATAAAATTGAAGTAGAAAAAGGGCGGTCTCCCGCCCTAAATTTAAGCCCTAATAGGCGACAAATACGGATTTGCCGAGTGCATCGACATCTCGTTTTGCTCTCTAAATTTGATAAACTCATCTTCGCTGAGACGCCTGATATTTGCTATCGTCATCTTTAGCGGCGTGATGCCTGAGAGCGGATCCGGATCGCCGGCGTTTGCTAGCTCGTTACCGTCGGCTTCGCTATAGTGGAAGGTCGTAAATATCGTGCCTTCTTTTAGATCCGGATTTACGCGAAGCTTGGCCGCGATCTGGCCGCGTTTGTTTTGCACGAGCGCGTAGCAGCCTTCCTCCAGCTCTCTCTCGCGAGCGATATCGGGACTTACCTCGATGAGCGCGCCCTCTACGCCAGCACCGTACTCTAGGGCAGGGCACTCTCTCGTCATCGTGCCTGTGTGGTAGTGATAGACCTTGCGCCCCGTCGTAAATAGGCACGGATAGACCTCGTCTGGCACCTCGCTAAGCGCGCCGCTACCGACCGGATAGCCGTCCGGGATATTCATCTTGGCTCTAAATTCGGCCTCGGCTTTTGCGCGTTCGTTTTTGTCGTCTAAGTAAAGCACCGGCGCAAAGCGGAATTTACCGCCAGGCAGCATGGACTTGTGATCTGCGTAAAGCACGGGCGTACCAGGATGCTCCTCGTCGGGGCACGGCCAGCTGATGCCGCCTAGCTTGCCTAGTCTATAGTAGCTGATACCGCCGAAAAATTTAGGCATAAGCTCTCTTAGTTCGTTCCAAATTTGCTCAGGACCAGCAAAATCAAATCCCTCTAGCCCCATGCGGTTTGCGATGTTGCACACGACTTTCCAGTCGGGCTCTACGCCGCTAACCGGCTCGCTAGCCTTGCGCGTACGTTGGACGCGGCGAGAGGTGTTGATAAACGTTCCGTCCTTTTCGCCCCAGCCAGCGGCAGGTAGCACGACGTCGGCCTTGTGCGCGCTCTCCGTGAAAAACAAATCCTGCACGATAAAGCAGTCTAGATGATGCACTGCGTGCACGAAGTGCTCGGTCCAAGGGTCGCTCATTACGGGGTTTTCGCCGTAGACGTAGAGGACTTTTAGCTCTCCGCTATCCATTTTATCCGGCGCTTGCGTTAGCTTAAAGCCCGGAACCGGATTTAGCTCAAAGTGCCATACTTTGCGCGCCTGCTCTTGAGCGTAAGCGGAATTTACCGCGCCTGCGGGGATGACGTTAGGCAGCGCGCCCATATCGCACGCGCCCTGAACGTTGTTTTGACCGCGCAGAGGATTTACGCCCGCACCATTTTTGCCTAAATTTCCGGTTAAAACGGCTAAATTTGATAGCGAAAAGACGTTTGACGTGCCGTCGCTAAACTGCGTGATGCCCATCGTATAGCAAATCGCCGCCGCGCCTGCTTTAGCATACATCCTAGCCGCCTCTATGATGAGCTCTTTTTTTATACCGGTTTCGCGCTCGAAACGCTCAGGCGTAAAGTCCTTAACCGCCTCTTTTAGATATTCAAATCCCTCGGAGTATTTCTCGATAAACTCGCTATCTTGCAAATTTTCGGCGATTATGACGTGCATCATCGTGTTTAGCGTTTTGATATTCGCTCCGATTGGGATTTGCAGATAGATGTCGGCTTTTTTGGCCATATCGGTGCGCTTTGGATCCACGACGATCATCTTCGCGCCGCGCTGAAGGCCGCGCTGCATCTGCATAGCGATGATTGGGTGGCACTCGCTCGTGTTGGTACCGATCAGTAAAAATACGTCCGTGTCGGTCGCAAATTCGACCAAATCGTTCGTCATCGTTCCGTTTCCTAGCGTGCTGGCAAGACCTGCCACTGTAGGAGCGTGTCAAAGACGAGCGCAGTGATCGACGTTGTTGCTGCCTTGGGCGCGGAAAAATTTCTGGAAAACGTAGTTGTCTTCGTTATTTGAGCGCGCAGAGCTAAAGCCCATGATTGAGCTTGGACCGTATTTTGCGACGGTGGATTTAAATTTATCCGCGAGGAAATCATAAACCTCCTCAAAACTCACTTCTTCAAGCTCGCCGTGCTTGTCGTAGACGCCGTTTAGCTTTCTCATCATCGGTCGGCTTAAGCGTTTAGGAGAGTTTACGAACTCCCAACCGAACATTCCTTTTAGGCAAAGTTCGCCGTCGTTTACGTGGTGATCTTTGCTAGGTTTGGCGTCTACGATCCTACCGTTTCGCACGATAAGATCGATGCCGCAGCCCGTACCGCAATATGGACAGGTGGTCTTTA
>CAURRL010000244.1:0-2553 GCA_963526895.1 uncultured Campylobacter sp.
CACGTAAACCTCAGCGTTATCGCGATAACCAAAGCTGATAAAAATAAAGAAAACGCAGTTAAATTTATGGAGTTTATGGTGAGCCCTGAGGCGCAAAAGATACTTGCGGGTATAAATTTCTAGTATCCGATCAACGCAGAGGTCGAGCCCAGCGACATCGTAAAGGGCTTTGGTAAATTTAAAGGACTCCACTCCGCTTTATAAAAGCGTGCAAAACACGAACGAAGCTATTAAAATTTATGACGTAGCCGGCTGGAAATAATGAAAGTAAAATTTGGGGCGATTTTTATCGCCCTTATCGTTTTGATCCCCATTTTTAGCATATTTTTCGAGATCGCTTTGGGCGACTACTCCTTGCTCGAGCACTTTTTTAAGTATCTTTTTGTGGGGTATATCCAAGGTACTTTTGCCGTCGCGGCGGGCGTTTTGGCGCTTAGTCTGGTTATCGCCGTAGTTTCGGCGTGGCTGGTGGCGAACTACCGCTTCGCGCTCTCAAATTTCTTTGAATATGCCCTCATCCTTCTGTTTGCGATTCCTGCTTATATATTTAGCTTTTGCTACGTCGGGATTATGGATTACGGCGGATATTTTCATCAAATTTTCGGCTTTAGACTGGAGTTTATGAACATTTACGGAGCGATTTTCGTGTTGTCGTTGTCGCTTTATCCATACATCTATATGTTTGCCAAAACCTCGTTTAAGACGCAGTCCGCAGCGATTTACGACGTTTGTAAAATTTACAAGCTCTCAGGCACGGCCGTGTTTTTTAGGGTCGCGATATTTCTGTCGCGTCCGGCGATCGTGGGCGGAGCAATGCTGGTGCTCATGGAGACGCTTAGCGACTACGGCACGGCTGCATATTATGGCGTAGAGACTTTTAGCGCGGGCATTTTTAAGCTATGGTTTGATATGGGCGACTCGTACTCCGCGTCCGTGCTAGCGGGGCTTTTGATGATGTTCGTGTTTGTTTTGATGATATTTGAGTACGTTAATAAAAACTCTAAAAAATACAGCTTCTCCACGCACGACACATCCAAATTTACGCAAAAGCGCGAGCTTGGTAAATTTGGCTCGGCGGCGGCGTTTTTATGGTGCGCGAGCGTGTTTTGTCTGGCATTTGTGTTTCCTTTTGCTTGGCTTTTGTATTGGAGTATTCACGAGCTAGATAGCTTTAAATTTGAGTTTGTACAGATGGCGGCAAATTCGCTTCTGATGGCTGCAGGCGCGGTCATACTCATCACGGCGGTGAGTTTTTTCCTCGTTTTTGCGACGAGACTTATAAAAAACAAAGCGCTAAACGCCTTTTTGCTAAAATCCGTCTCGTTAGGCTACGCGCTGCCGGGCGCTAGTATCGGGCTTTGCGTGATGATAGTTTTTGGTTACATTGACCGAAATTTCGCCACGCATCTGCTCTCATCGAGCTTTGTAGTGCTGATTTTCGGATATGTCGTGCGCTTTTTGGCGACCTCGATCTATGCCGTCGAGAGCGGATACGCCAAGATCCCGGCAAATATCGACGACGCCGTGCTTTTGCTAAATGGCTCGCGGTTAAATTTGTTTTTCAAAGTACATTTTCCGCTACTTCGCCACTTTTTCTTTCTCTCGCTCATCGTCGTTTTTATCGACATAATTAATGAAATTCCGCTTAGCCTCATTTTGCGGCCTTTAGGCTTTGAGACGCTTAGTATTAGAGCGTTTTTCTACGCGAGCGATGAGAGGCTTTATGCTGCGGCTCTGCCGTCGTTTCTCATCGTTTTGATGTCGTTAGTAGCCGTCCTTTGGCTAGAGATAATCTCCAGAAAAAAACAAGAAAGATAAAAACATGGCTGAAATTTTAAAAATCGTAAATTTAAACAAGAAATTTGGAAATTTAGAGGTTTTAAAGGACGTAAATTTAAGCCTTAACGAGGGTGAAATTTTAAGCGTCCTGGGCGATAGCGGTTGCGGCAAAAGCACGCTTTTGCGCATTATCGCAGGACTTGAGACACCAAGCGGCGGTCAAATCGCCGTAAAAGATGGGTGCGGTACGGCGATGATGTTTCAGAGCTACGCGCTTTTTCCGCATTTAAGCGTTTGCAAAAACGTAGAATTTGCGCTGTGGCGGCTGCCTAGCACGGAGCGAGCGCAAAGGAGCGCGCAGCTGCTGGAGAAATTTAAAATCTCTGAGTTAAAAGACAAAACTCCCGATCAAATTTCGGGCGGTCAGGCGCAGAGGACAGCCTTTGCCAGAGCCGTGGCTAACCGCGAAAAGCTGCTTTTGCTCGACGAGCCCTTCGCAAACCTTGACCGCAACCTAAAAAGCGCGCTAAGAGGCGAGCTAAAACAGATGATAAAGGCAAACGGCATCAGTGCGGTAATGGTAACGCACGACAAAGAGGACGCCTTTTTGCTAAGCGACAAAATCGCGCTGATAAAAGGCGGCAAGGTTTTGGCTTTCGGCGCGCCCAAGGAGCTGTATTTTAGCCCAGCTTCTTACGAGATCGCTTGCTTTTTGGGCGATATGAACCTGATAAACCCGCAGGAGGCGCAAAGCTTGCCTGCCGAATTTAAAAC
>CAURRL010000245.1:0-2537 GCA_963526895.1 uncultured Campylobacter sp.
AAGTAATGATGATATGCAAAAAGTACTCAATAAAGTAAAATTTAAGCTCATTCTTTTAGTAGGAGACATATATCAGATAGAAGCGATATCATTTGGCAATTGGTTTAAAATCGCTCAGAGTTTTCTTGATAAAGCAACTTTTACATTAGAAAAAACATATAGAACAAAAGACAAAAAACTTTTAAAACTTTGGGATGAAGTAAGAAGTTTTGGTGATTGTATTAGTGAAATTTTACAAAGAGAAAGCTATTCGCAAAAATTAGAAGATTTAAGTTTTGAAGCTAGTGATGATGAGATTGTTTTATGTCTTAATTACGATGGATTATATGGTATTAATAACCTAAATACTATTTTGCAAGAAAACAATAAAGCAAAAGCTGTAGAATGGGGTCTTCATAGATATAAGATCGGCGATCCCATTTTGTTTAATGAGGTAGAAAGATTTAAACCGCTTATTTACAATAATATGAAAGGAAAAATTATTAATATCGAGCCTGAAGAAAAACAAATTTGGTTTAGCATCGAACTTGAAAAATCAATAACTGGACTAGATGCACAAAAGTATGATTTTGAGTTATTGGAGAACAGCGATAAATCGGTGATAAAATTTTATGTTAATCAATACGGAACGGCTGATGAGGAGGGGAATCCTGAAAATAATGATGAAGAAACTATCGTACCGTTCCATGTGGCATACGCTATTTCAATTCATAAAGCACAAGGTTTGGAGTACAAAACTGTAAAAGTAGTAATAAGTAGCGAAGTTGATGAAATGATAACGCATAATATTTTTTATACAGCAATAACTAGAGCGAAGGAAAATCTACAAATATATTGGTCGCCTGAAGTCGAAAAGAAAATTTTAGAAAGCTTTAAAAAAAGAAACAGCAATAAAGATATTGATTTTTTACAGAAATTAAAGAAATAAAAGCCGCCCCAAAGACGGCTTAAATTTCACTTCTCGAAAATAAAAATTTTATTAGCGCCGCTTTCTCTGGACGCGACGTAGAATTTACCCTCTTTGATAGTGATCACATGGGCATCGTTCGCGCCTTCAAAGCTATAAATCTCCACGATCTTTCTGCCGCGCGGATCAAGCTTTAGGATACTTGAGTATTGCTTCGAGAGTAGATAAACAAACTCGCCGCTCGCATCCACACCCGTGATACAGTAGTCGTTTATATCCCTGCCGTCTTTTACGCCGAGAGCCTCATCGAAGCTCGGCACGAACTCGGTCGAGAGCATGTTGTCGGCATCGCTAAAGCTCGCTATGCTCCAGCTTTGCTTTATGTTATCCGGCACGCTAGCGACGAAAAACTCGCCGTAGAAATCCGAGTGATCCCACGAAAGGATGAACTGCTGTTTGGCGCGCACAGTGGAGTAGCGGTCCTTGAAATCGAGCGTGAAATTTTCGTATCCGTCGTGCAGATAGCGCCACGCTTTGTTTGCTTTCTCCTTGCTTTGATTTGGCACAGGCTTGAAAACTAATGGGTTTTATGTGGACAATTGGACTATTGTTAAATTCTTCCATTTGTCTTGCTGGACCAAATTTTAGCGTATCAAAGAAGCACTTCTTCTTGCCCAGTTGTGGTAGTAGAATTTATCCTAGCTTTTTGCCCAGTATCGTTAGACTCTCGATTTTGCCGCCCATGTCGCAGACTCCAGGTAGTTCGCCCCAGCGCGTAAAGCCGAATTTCGCAAACAAATTTAGGCTAGCGGCGTTACTGGAAAATATCAGCGAGACGACGTTTTTTATGCCAAATTCTGGCGCGCTTTCGAGTATAAATTTTACGAGCCGTCCACCAAGCCCCTTACCGCGAGCCCTGGGCGCGACGTAGATGCTGATCTCGGCTGTGATGCGGTAGCCCTCGCGCTGATGATAGTCGCTAAGACTACCCCAGGCTAAGATTTTGCCTTTTTGTTTTGCGATACCCAGCTTTTGCTCGCCCAAATTTTCACCTTTCGAGTCAAATTTTCTCTCGCAATCAGCCTCAAAGGTTTCGCCGTCCTCGCTCGTCAAATTTACGTCGCAAATCTCGCGCAGCACGTATATCGGGCGATTTGCCGCCTCGTGCGCGTCAAACCACGCTTCGCGCTCCTCTATGTCCACGGGGTGCAGCGTGGCCGTGGCGTTTCGCTCTAAAACGCTTGCGTTATAAATGTACGTGATGGCGGCGAGATCGGCCTTGACGGCGTGCGAGATTTCGTATTTTGCGTCGGCGAGATTTTCTTGCATTTTGAATCCTTTTTAAATTTAACCGATTTTACGCCAAATTTGATTAAAAACAGCAGTGAAAACGTCAAATTTGAACGTCGATAAAGGCGCGGGTCTAGCCGCCCTAAAAGACCAAATTTACGCCCAAAGGCGAAATCGCCGTAAATTTGAGCTATAATCTCTTTTTAAATTTAACCTTGGATAAAGATTTGAAAATAGCGTTTTTTGACTCGGGTATCGGGGGGCTAAGCGTGCTCGCCGAGGCTCTGCGGCGGTTTAGCGGGGCGGAGTTTTTGTATTTTGCCGACGAGGATCACGTCCC
>CAURRL010000246.1:0-2533 GCA_963526895.1 uncultured Campylobacter sp.
AGTCGTCGGTGTTCATCGTCGTGATGCCCGTTTTTTCGTCCTTGTGGCAGGCTTTCGTCGGGCAGACGTTCACGCACGGCGCATCCTCGCACTGCTGACAAGAAACTCTAACATAGCGCTTTTCTTTCAAATTTAGCGGATCTGTTTTATCCTGGATAAAAAGCCTCATTTGGCCTTTCGGAACCGAATTTACCTTTTTACAGGCGACCTCGCAGTCGGTACAGCCGACGCATTTGTTCTGATCAAAGATCATGCCGTAGTGCGGCTTTTTGCCGTTTTCCGTAGGGGCGTCTAAATTTATACTCTTGCCCAGTACGCTAGTCGCTCCCGCAACTGCCGCGCCTGAAGCAAGGAATTTAAAAAACGTCCTTCTTGTATTTTGCTCTTTCATATTCTTCTCCATCCGTATGGATTAAATATCCTAAATTTATCTACCAACGCTACTTCCGTGGCTATGCGCGCCATGGAAATTTCGCGGCTGAGTTTCGCTTAGTTTTTTGGCTGCGCCGGCTAGTTCGCCAGGCTTTAGCGCCTTTACTAGCTCGACTTCAAAAATCAGCGTCGAGCCGCCCGGTATCTCATCTGCGCCCTCGTCTCCGTAAGCTAGGTGAGACGGGATGACGAATTTATATTTTGAGTTACCGTTCATCATCATGAGGCCCTCTTGTAGGCCGTCTATCAAATTTACCATAGAAAGGATCGCAGGCTCGTTTCTAGAGTACGTGTCGTCAAAAACTTTGCCGTTTATGAGGTAGGCTTTGTAGTTTAGCGCGACTACGCTCTCAGGCCTTGGCTTATCGCCGTCGCCGACTGCCATGACTTCGTACTGAAGCCCTGATTTAGTCGTTTTGACCTTTTTGTTTTTGGCGTTTTTCGCCATAAATTCTTCGCCCTCTTTTAAATTTTTTTCAAGCGCTTTTTTAAGCGCGTCTTGGGTTAGCTTATTTAGTTTTTCGTCCCTTTGATTAAGTAGGGAGATTATTTCCTCGTCCGTTAGTTTTTGTTCTTTTTTAAAGGCGTCTGCAAAACCGTCTAAAATGGACTTGCTGTCAAATTTAACGCCTAGGCTTTCTTGTTTTTTTAGTTGTGCGGAGATATATGTTCCGGTTGAAATTCCGATGCTGTATGATTCTTTTTGCTCTTGCGTCATCGCCTCTTTATCTGCCGCGCTAGCGCACAATACGCAACCGGCCGTTAGGCAAAGAGCTAAAATCGGGTTTTTGCTAAGTTTAAAACGCATAAATTTACCTTATTAAATTTGGACGCCGCAAAAGCGCGACGTCCGTAATCGCATCATAAATTGTTGTTTATGATTCTTTGGGCTTCTTTGATGTACTCTTTAGAAGCGTCGAGTCTTTGTTTTGTATATTTAAAGCCGTGCATACCCCATGAGCCGTCTTTTTGTAGCAAGTCGACTGTGTCTTGCGCTTTTTCGATTAGCTCATAAACTCTTGTCTTATCGCTAGGGCTTAGTTTCTTAGTTTCTAAGATAGCATAAAGTCCCTCGATACCGATTTTGACTTGAGAGAAGTCGTTTTTAACAGGGGTTTGCCATCCCATTACTTCGTCGTAAACCTGTTTTTGGTTCTTGAAGTGTAGGGTAGGTTTTAGCTCAGATAGTACCGGGCTGTGGCAGCCTTTAGTATCTTGCATATCTTTATCGGCCCAAGACGTTCTAGCGCACGCCCACATTAGGTCAACGAAGTTATGTCCGTTTTTATCTCTTTGGAAGTGCCAATCTTTAGCGTCTCTTGGTCCTTTAGCAGCGTCGCCTGCAACTAGAGATTTTCTAGCAGGATCTACGTCGATCTTCCAGATGTGAGATCTTCTTTGAGTATCAAATCCAGCGTTATCTTGGAACTGGATAGCGTAGAAGTTCTCGCAGCTCATCATGAATGGCATGTGGCAAGATGCGCAAGTGTTGTCTTTATGTGTATCGGCTCTAGAAGCGATATATGCTTGCTCTTTGTGGCAATCTTGGCAATCTTTTCTGATTTTTGGTTTAGTGTAAAGCGCGCTTAGGTAACCTTGCTCTGAGTTATAGTTTACGCCTTTGATAGTCTTATCGCCTACAACCGGACCTGTGTTATCGTGAGGATCGTGGCAAGTGGTGCAGCGCATACCTTTATCGTAGTGAGCGGTAAAGTATGATTGTGAACCCTCTGATCCGCATCCTGGTCCCATTGATTTAAATTTAGAGCTTAGAGATAGGTCAAGCTTGCCTTGGTTTAGAGGATTGGCTCTAGCTAGGTCTGGACTATAGTTAAATCTTTGGTGACAGCGTTCGCAGTTTGATGTTCTAAAGTTTGTAGCTCCGTCAAGGTGACCGCCGGCTCCGTGACACTCCTCGCAGCTTACGCCTTTAGAGATAGTGTGCTTTTGAAGCTCTTTGGCATTACCAAGAGCCGCATAGAACTCTTTCTTGGTTTTAAAGTCAAATTTGAATGGGTGGCAAACTTCGCAGTAAGAGCCGTTTGCTTGGAAGAACATTGACTTTTTATATTTAGCCGCGTATGAAGCTAGACCTCTGACG
>CAURRL010000247.1:0-2528 GCA_963526895.1 uncultured Campylobacter sp.
GTTTAGTTTTGAGGTCACGAGAGGGTTATCGTCGCTACCCGAGCCGCGTTTTTTCAAATTTATATAGTCGATGTCGTTTAGCGCCGTCGCGTCGAGCCACAAGCCCTCCTGCAAATCTTCGTTTATCAGGTGTTTGACGAGTCTATCGCGCTCGTATTTTATGTCAGCACCCTTATGCGTTTTATTTTTTAGCGGGAGTCTTAGCGAGTTTTTCTCGATCTGTCTTTGGCGGTAGCCCTCGGTATCTCTAAATGCGCCAAGTGTCACCGAACCCTTAGAATAAGGCGAATCGGCGAATCTAAACGTGCCGTAGATACCCGTACCGCGTCTAGTGCGGATTTGTGGATCAAACTGCAAGTCCCAGCTGTCGTATTCGGCGATGTAAATCGGTTGTTTGTAGTAAAATCCATCGTTTTTGCCATAACCAAACTCAGGCGGCAAAAGGCCTGTGCGTCTGCGAGTATCGGTTGAAAAGCCAAAATACGGCAGATAAAACACGGGGACGTTTCCGACGTAAAATACTGGGTTAAAAAGGTGTAAAAATTTACTCTCGCGGTTTAGCTTACCGCTGCTAAATTTGATCTTCCAATCCGGGTCTTGGACGTTGCAGCTCGATACGACCGCGCCGTTTACCTCGTAAAATTTAGACGTGCTGTTACTCTCATCGCTTTGCATCCACACTTCCATGTCGCGGTTCATCATAAATAGCGTCTCGTAGTTGCTATCTTTGCTGTTTAGATCGATCTTTGCGTACGAGCAGCGCGAGATTTCGTCCTTATTTCTTATCAAATTTACGTTACCGAAAAGCTCCAAGATCTCTTTTTGCTGATCGTAAAAGGCTCTATCCGCGCTCATCAAATAATCTTGCGAATACACAAGCACGTTTTTATTTGCGGTAACTATGCCGTTATCGCGCTTTACGTCGTCAGCTAAAAGCTCGAAATTTTGAACGGCATAGCAACTAAAAGCCCCAAAAATAAGCGTCAGAAAAATTCTAGTAAACATTTATAACTACCGTTTTCGCAGCCTTATCTTGCCACGTTTGAAATAATGGATTTGAAAACGCCCATGCAAAACCTAGGAAAAACGCGTTTTCACTGATAATGCGTACCAAAGAGCGAGTGAGAGAATTTAGCAAGCCGGGCTTATCGAGCAGATCGATATCCACGCATACGATCTTCATCGCGACCTTGCCGATACTAGCGCCGCAGTACCACGTAAAAAACGTCTGATAAATAACCTCGAGCAAAACGATCTGCGGTATCATTTCCATAGCTAGTGCACTGATCTGCTCGTAGTCCAGCCCGTCAAATTTTTCGTAGTAAACAGCATAAAACAAAAACGAGATTAAAAACTTATCTATTCCCCACGCGACGGCTCTTTTGCCGACGCTAGCGAGCGTGATGTTTTCGTTTTCGAGCTTGTCTATGACGCTCCTGCTCATTCACGTCCTTTTAGCATTTGCCAGGCGATATCTTTTCGGTACTGCGCGCCGTCAAATTCTACGTTTTCGCAAAGCTCATAGGCCTTTTGCTGCGCTTGTTTTATGCTTTTGCCAAGCCCCACGCACACGAGAACTCGTCCGCCGTCAGCATAGATCTCGCCGCCGTGCTCGCTCACTCCTGCGTATGCTATGTGCGAGTTTTCCGGGACGTTTTTTACGCTTATTTTAGCCCTAAGCGAGCTTGAAAAAGGATAATTTTTACTAGCCATCACGACTCCGACGGCAAATTCATCTTTTAGCTTCACCGGCTTTAGATCGCCTTTTGCCGCGTTTAGTAAAATTTCGCCCAAATTGCCATCAATCAGCGGCATTAGCACTTCACACTCCGGATCGCCGAAACGCACGTTAAACTCGAGCACGTACGGCACGCCCTTAACCACCATAAGCCCCACAAAAAGCACTCCGCAGAAAGGATTTCCCTCGGCTTTCATACCTCTTAATGTCGGTTTTACAACCTCTTCTTCGACCTGTTTTATTAGCTCCGGGCTTGCTAGCGGACTAGGAGCGTACGCACCCATGCCGCCCGTGTTTGGTCCCTCGTCGTTATCTTTTAGGCGTTTGTGATCCTGCGCTACGGGCAGACTAACGAAATTTTCGCCGTCGCAAATCGCAAAAAAGCTAAGCTCAAATCCGTCTAAAAACTCCTCCACGACCACGCGTTTACCGGCCTCGCCGAAGCTCTCTCCGCTTAGCATATCACGAGCCGCAGTCTTAGCTTCATCGCGACTTTGCGCGATTATCACGCCTTTGCCGGCGCACAGTCCGTCGGCCTTGACGACGACGGGAGCCGTAAGAGAGTCGATAAATTTAGCCGCAGAATCGTAATCGTCGGTATTTAGATAAGCAGCCGTTCGGATCGCGTTTCTAGCCAAAAAATCCTTCATAAACGCCTTGCTGCCCTCGAGCCTAGCCGCAGCCTTGCTCGGTCCGAAAATATTTAAATTTCGCGCCTTAAAGATATCCACGACGCCATCGCTTAGTGGCGCTTCGGGACCGACGATCGTTAGCTCTATTTGCTCTGATT
>CAURRL010000248.1:0-2521 GCA_963526895.1 uncultured Campylobacter sp.
GTATTTACGTTTAAATTTACTTCAGGCATAGCTACGCCTACGGACGCATTTTCTTCGGTTGGTAAAATTGGCTCGAGATTTTTTATGGCGTATAAATTTTCGTCACTTGTGGCGTTTTTACTCTCTTGTTTTGTTTCGTTTAGGCTTTTGGCCGCTTGTTGGACGGCGATGGTTCCGGTGTAGGTAACGCTTTTATTCTTGTCTTCGAAAATGTTTAAAACATTACTAAAATAATTGCCTTCGTTAAGTACGTAAATTACGCCGGCAACTGCTATAATTAGCGCTAATATAAGAAGTTTTACGCCTGTATTAGAGTGCCCGCCGTCGGCGGTGTATGCGGATATCTTAGGCGATACGGTTATGCTTTTGTGCTCATTGTTTTGATTGTGCTCGGACATAAACGCCTCATACTCGCTCATCCACTGTGCAAAGTCGATATCCAGTTCGCGCTCTAAAATTTTGATGAAGCCTTTAACGTTTAAACGTACTAATTTTTCAAAATTTTTATCAGCGATGTAGCCTAAGTGCTCAGCCTCTATGTGTGTTCTTCTTGAAACTTCGTTTAGTCCTAGTTCTTTTATCAAGCTTATATCATTCATTTATAATCCTATCGCAAAGTATGGCAAACGCAGCCGAGACGTTTAGGCTGTCCCAGTCGTTTTTCATTTTTATTCCTACTATTTCATCGCTTTTGGCGAGGACTTTTTTGTGCAAACCTTCGCCCTCACTACCCATCACGAGCGCGACTTTTTGGTTAAATTTGACCTCGTGAGCGTTTTTGCCGCCGCTTGCCGTGGCGTAAATTTTAAATCCGACTTGTTTTAGCTCGTTTAGCAAGCTAAGTCCGTCCTCTACGAGAGCGATATTTGCCTCATAGGCCGCTCCGCTACTAGCTCGCAGCACGCCTTCCATCGCCAAATTTTTAGCGACGACGACGATGCCTCCGCAGCCTAGCGCATGCGCCGTTCGAACTATGGCACCGATGTTTCCAACGTCGTTAAGTCCGTATAAAACTGCTATAAAATTTTGTTTCTTTATCTCGTCGATACTTTTAAACTCAAACTCTTCGACCTCGGCTAAAAAACCTTGGTGATTGCCGCCGTGTGCGAGAGCTTGGGCTTTTTGATTATCCACGCGCTTTATCGGCGCGCCGACGCCTACGATCTGTGAAAATAGCGCCTTGTCGCACTCTTTGGCGAGATAGACCGTTTTGACGCCTTTTTTGTAGTTTTTTATGATGTGCAAAAATAGCTGTTTTCCGTATATTATCATCGTCTGATAATAGCTAAAAATCGGTAAAATTTAGCTAAATTTTCAGATGAATTCGCTGTTTGTTTGAGTCTGCGAGCAAGTTTTAGCGCGTGAGTTCGGAGTAAATTTCTTTGGCGTTTCGACCTGTGATTTTGGCTAGCAGTTTAGACTTGGTTTTGGGTGAAATTTCAAGTTCCAAAATATCGTTTTGAGTGATTTTCTCAAAGGTAAAATTTGGATTTTTCTGCACGACGACGCACCACTCGCCACTTAAATTAGCCTCTTGCAGCTTTTTTGCCAACTCGCTTGCTGTGGCTCTAAATTTGGTTTCAAATTTTTTCGTCGCCTCTTTTATGGCAAAGATTTCTCTATCTGGCTCAAGTTTAGCAAAGTCCAAAATAAGCGAAAGTATGCGTTTGGGACTTTCGTAGATTACCACGGGAAACGGCGAATTTAGAGCATTTTGGATAGATGCAGCTCGCTCTTTGCCGTTGTTTGGTAAAAATCCTAAAAAGCAAAATTCTTTCTCGCAAAGTCCGCTAGCGACGACGGCCAATAGCGCGGCATTTGATCCGCTTAGTACTTCATACGCGATACTGTTTTTTATAGCAAAATTTACGAGTGCGGCTCCCGGATCACTGATCCCAGGCATGCCTGCATCGCTTAAAAAGGCTACGTTTTTATCAAAAATTTCAAGCTCGATTTTGGATAAAATTTCATCTTCATTATGCGTGTGTAGCGAGATAAATTTTTGTATATTTATATTTGCGTCAAAACGCTTATTTAATAGATTTATGAGGGATTTTGCGATTCTGGTATCTTCGCAAAAGAGTATCTCGCATTCGCGCAAAACGCTCAAAGCGCGAAGCGAGATATCGCTTAAATTTCCTATCGGCGTAGGAACGAAATATAGCAAAGGATTATTTTAAGTTATATTTTTTCTTAAATTTATCGACGCGGCCTGCGCTATCTACGATCTTTTCGCTGCCCGTGAAAAACGGATGGCACTCTGAGCAGATGTCCACTCTGATCTCGTTTTTGTTTGACTTCGTAGTGAAGGTGTTGCCGCAAGCGCAAGTTACTTTGCACTCAACAAATTCCGGATGAATTTCTTTTTTCATTTTTTGTCCTTTTATCGTCTGATTTTTTAATTTTCATTTAAAGTAAGGCGAGATTATACAAAAAACTTCGTAAAAAATCAAATTTAAATCAAAATTTTAGCCGCTATGCCTAAAATCGCCGTTTGCGAGCGCAAAATATTTTTTGCTCT
>CAURRL010000249.1:0-2515 GCA_963526895.1 uncultured Campylobacter sp.
CGCGCTGCGGGAGTGAAAACATATATCTTCGTCGCGCCGATTTTCCCGCAGATCACGCCCGTTTTTGATATCATATCTCGTTACGGTGACGCGGCGGATGAGATTTGGTTTGACAGACTAAATCTCTATCCGAATTTTAGGGATAAAATTCTATCCTTTATCGGGCGAAATTTTCCCGCGCTTTTGCCGCTTTATAAGCAAATTTATCTATTTGGAGATGACGGCTATTTCGAGTGGTTAGTTGGCGAGATCAGGCTTGCGGTGCAGGAGAAATTTGGAAGCGACGGCGGCGATAGGGTTAAGGTATTTTTCGGTCGGAGAAAATCCGACGCAGGTAAATTTGAAAGATAAAAATGAACGTAATTTTTCGGCTTTGTATCGTGGTTTGCGTGTTATATGTCGCGGTTTTAGCGCCGCTTTATTTTTTTCAAGAGAGGCTGATATTTTTCCCGAGCAAGCTTGAGCCAAACCATGAGTTTAGCTTTGATCAGCCGTTTGAGGAGATAAGACTAGACTCGGACGGCACGTGGATAAGCGGGCTAAAATTTTTAGCGCAGAGTAGGGACGGCGGGCAAATTTATAGCGACGCGAACGGTGAACGTAAGGCAAAAAACGGCGCGGTGATATTTTTCCACGGTAACGCGGGCAATCTGCAAGGCTGGGGCGGTTACGCACGGTATTTTACGGATTTGGGCTATGATTTTTACCTGTTTGACTACCGAGGCTACGGCAAGAGCGGCGGCGAGATAGGCTCGCAGGAGCAGCTTTATGCGGATGCGGACTTGATGATGGAGCCGGTTTTGCGGGAGTATGATGCGGGCGAGATTGCTGTGGTCGGCTACTCGGTGGGTAGCGGGCTAGCGGCTCGCGCGGCGCAGAAATACGGCGCTAAGCGGCTAGTTTTGATCGCGCCTTATTTTAGCCTAGAGGAGCTGGCGCGGGAGAAAATGCCGTTCGTGCCGAAATTTTTAATCAAATACAAAATCCCTACGTTTGAGTTTGTCGGCGGTTTTGGCGGGCCGGTGACGATATTTCACGGCGAGCATGACGAGCTAATCGGCGTGGATAACTCACGCAGGTTGCTTAAATTTCTAAAGCCCGGAGATAAAATTTACGAGCTAAACGCCGGGCACAACGATATCCTAGGCCTAAGCGAGTTTTGGGAAAAATTAGCGCAGAAGCTGGGCGAGTAGGGGGCTGCAGATAATCTATTGGTGCCGATTAGGCGATGTTTCGCAGGATATCATGCACTGCGGCGAGGATGTGAGTATTGAAATACTTTAGCTTAAGTTATCCGCCAAAAATTTTGACGGATAACTTGTTAAAATTAAAATGAAATCTCAATCTTGGCGTTTAAGCTATTTGATTTTACGTCGTTTCCGAATGCGCCGATGTATGATAGCCTTAGACTTGTGTTTTTAGATATCATAGTTTCCACGCCAGCACCCACGGTGGCGAAATCTTTAAGCTCTTTGCCTTCTAGATCCACATATCCGGCACTCGCGACGTTTACTCCTGCACCCGGTCTAGTGTCGCCGAAAAATCTATTATAGGCTAGATCAAACTGTGCAGACGAATTCATGCTGCCTATTTTAAACGGCACGCTCGGACTGATGCCTGCCGTTAGGATATTCATATTTCTAGATTTTTTATCCGTACTCATCGTAAACGGACCTACGTTTTCACTCATGCCGCCAGCTCTAGCATAGATACGGGAAATACCCAGATATGGATTTATCTCGAAATTTTCACCGTTAAAGCCGCCGTATGTCGCGCTAGCAAACATGTTGACGAGTTTTTCGTTGCTTTTAGTGTCATTGTTTGCCGTGTATTGAACTATCGTAGAGCTGCCGGTTTTTTTGCGCTTTATGTCCGTATATACGGTACCTAGATCAAATTTGACAGATTCTAGGCTAATTTGCGCATAGAGACCAACGTGTTTATTTGTGTGATCAAACTCTTTACTGCCGTCTTCTTTGGTCTTAGTTTTTCCTGCGCCTAGCACGGCTCCTAGCCCCAAATTCTCATTTAGCGCACCGTCTAAGCCGAAAAGCTGCGTCATAGATGTGGATTTAAATTTTCCGCTTCCTTCGTCTGAGTTAAATTTCATGACGTTTCCTGCAGTGTTCGACCAGAAGTTAATTCCCGTCTCTTTATCGTCCATGCTTAATGCATTAAAGTCTCTTTTGCGGTTTAAAACGGCATTTCTGATCAAAATATTATCAATCACAGCTGCGTTTTGAGCGGCGAAATTTGCCTCGTTTGCAAATGTTTTGAGCGTATCGGAGGCTTGTTGCGGCGTAGCGAAGATAAAATTTCTATACAGATCGCTCGTTAGCACTGCAGGCCTACTCCTAAAGGCGCTCAATAGGGCAGGTTGATTGCTCGAGTTCTCTATTGCAGCGGCGATAAGTTTTTGATTTTTACTTTTTGCGAAATCCACCATACCCTTGCTACCTTTTTTGACAGTGAGCTCTAGTTTGGAGTCATTAAAATTTTTAACTAAATCAAAAAA
>CAURRL010000250.1:0-2504 GCA_963526895.1 uncultured Campylobacter sp.
CTTTGATCGCGTTTTTTGGCTTAAAGCTCCATCCGACGCTTTTTAACAGCTTGTAGTCGTTGTAATCGTCGCCTATTGCTGCAGCGTTTTCAAACCCCAACCCTTCAAATTCTAGTATCTTTTTTGCGACTTCAAGCTTATCGCTAACGCCTTGATAGACGTGCGTTATCTTTAGATCCTGCGCCCTTTTTTCGACGATAGGCGAGCTTCTGCCAGTGATGATCGCGACTTTTTTACCGAGCTTTAGCCAGCTCTCGATAGCGTATCCGTCCTTGACGTCAAAAAATTTAAGCTCGTCGCCGTTTGGGCTATAAACGATCTTGCCGTCGGTTAGGCACCCGTCGACGTCTAAAAATATAATCTCTATCATAGCATGCCTTTCGTGCTAGGCACGCCGACTCTAGCGTTTTTAGCTAGAGCTCTTCTTAGCGCGACGGCACAGGCTTTAAAACTGGCCTCCAAAATATGATGAGAGTTTCGTCCGCGGATTTTAGCGATATGTAGCGTGATTGCAGCGTTAAATGCTAGAGCCTGGAAAAACTCATTCGCCAACTCTACGTCAAATTCGCCAACTTTACCATCACTTATGCTTTCGTATACTAAAAATGGACGATTTGAGAGGTCAAGAGCGCAGTTTACTGCCGCCTCATCCATCACTACCGTCGCCTCGCCAAATCTCTCTACCCCACTAAGTGGATAAATTTTTTCGCGCAAAGCTTGTCCGATAACGATACCCACGTCCTCTACGCTGTGATGAAAATCCACGTGCAAATCGCCCTTGCAAACAAGCTTCATATCAAAAAGCGCGTGCTTGCAAAAGGCCTCAAGCATGTGGTCAAAAAATCCTATGCCCGTGCTTATCTCGGCTTTACCGCTACCATAAATTTCAAGCTCTAGGCTGATATCAGTCTCTTTTGTCTTTCTTTGCATCTTATTCCCTCACGAAAAATGCGCCCGAGATATGCCCTGCGCTTATGAAGTCTTTCGCTTCCTCTTCGCTTCTAAAGCCGCTTATAAATACTCTGTAAATTTTACCGCCGTCAAGCTCGTAGGACTTTATAACGGTATCATAAGCGCCGTTGCCGTATTGTCCCGCGTGCTGCTGCTTAAAGGCATTTGCGCCACTTAAATTTTTAAATGCACCGATTTGCACCATGAAAATACCGCCAACGAAAGTTTGTTGCTGCTGCGGTTGCGTTTTAGTCTGAGTGCTCGGTTTTTGCGAGCCGCTAGGCTGGGCTGAGCTAGGCTGGGCTGATGCTACTACCGCTGCTCCGCCAACATTGCCATTAAAGCCAACGACCTCTAGCAAAACAGGAGCTGTGCCGGCATTAAATACATCAAGCTTAACCGCGCCAGTTTTTGACAGGTCTATCACGCGCCCTGCGACAAAAGGACCGCGGTCATTTATGCGCACGATGATGTTTTTACCATTTTTTATATTCGTCACGCGCACCATCGTATTCATCGGCAGAGTCTTATGCGCAGCCGTCATGGCATGCATATCATAAGTCTCGCCGTTTGACGTTTTTTTGCCGTGGAAATCAGGACCGTACCAGCTAGCTATACCGCTAGCCCTATCGCCTACCTTGACGATGGTCGGATAGTATGTTTTTCCGTTTATAGTATAAGGGCGCATGGTTGCTTCATGCATGCCCTTTGAGCTGTTTATCTTACCGCTCTTTTTCGTGCCGCCGCTACCAGTGATCCCGCCAAACGGCGAAGTCAAAAATGAGCAGCCGCTCATAAAAAATACGAGAAATATACTAAAAAATATAAATTTAGCCCTACTCGGTTGCGGCAAGTTTGGCTCCGATCGAGCTGTTTGAGCTCATAAGCGTATTAGCTTCTTTTAGATCCTCAAGCGCTACGTCAAATTTCTGCGAAACTTCTCCGAGAGTATCTCCGCTTTTTACCATGTACTCGGCTAGGTAGTTGACGTTTTGTTCGCTCGGGATGACTAACTTTTGATTAGGCTTGATCTCGTTTGAGGCAAGGTCATTATACTCTTTTATAATTTTATGATTTACACCAGTTTTTTGGGCTATAGTTAGCAGCGTGTCGCTTTCTTTGACGGTATAAATTTCAAATTTTCTATTTTGTGCCGCCTCGAAGTTATCGCTGAACATTTTCTTTTTGTTTGATGGAATATAGAGATAATAAGGCTTTTCTGTCGGCGGAGTGTAGACGAATTTTAGATGCATATTGTATTCTTTCATCTTTTTTAGGCTAAGCCCTATACTGTCTCCAACCTCCATTAGTGTTGTGCCTCCAGGGACATCTATCTTTGATAGCTCTATGCCATTCGTTCCGCTTAAGGCCTGCGTTTTAGCGAGCAAATTTTCCTGCTCTTTAGCTATGTGCGCTATGGTTAAAATTTTCTTTACGAATCTTTTCGTCTCTTTTGGGATGTAGCTTTTTTTATCGTCTAGTAGTGTTGCTAGATCAGTAGTTCCAGCCTTTCTAATGCCCTCTCTTAGCCTTGCTTCACCGCAGTTATAGGC